>JAOZIG010000449.1 GCA_026014515.1 Candidatus Bathyarchaeota archaeon
ACTTGTGGAAACGGATAGCCCTGTCTTTATGAGGAGTCTGGGGCGGGAGAATACTCCTCTTGATGTGGTTCTTGTGGTTGATGCTTTGGCTGATTTGAAGGACCTTGATGCTGGTGAGGTTGCTCGGGTTACGACTCGTAACACTGAGACTCTTTTTGGTCTTGATTAGGGACAAGCTCTTTAGGTTATGTGGGGCTTTTTCTCTGGTATGAGGATTAGTTTCACGGTTGTTGGCGATCCCGTTCCCAAGGCGAGGCCACGTACTGTTCGTAAGGGTGGTCGTACTTGGAGTTATACTCCGAAGAAGGTGACCAAGTGGGAAGACGTTGTACGGGCGGAGGCGTTGAAGTTTTTTGATGAACCGTTTAATGGTCCCGTTGCATTGAGTCTGGTGTTTTTCTTGAAGCGTCCGAAGACTAGGCGTAAAGAGAACTTTGTAGTTACGACGCCTGACTTGGATAATCTTGAGAAGGCGTTTCTGGATGGCTTGAATGAGGTGGCTTATTTGGATGATAAGCAGGTTGTTGTGAAAAACGCTGTGAAAAGGTATATTGTTGGGGGGGAGCCTCGTGTGGAGGTTACTGTGGTTCCTTTACGGAATCAGTTGAGTCTTGATTCCTTTTGAGCGATAAGGTTTTAGAGTAGGTGTGGGTTCTTTTGTGGCTAGTGCAGGGGTAGCCAAGTGGACTACGGCGCCAGTCTTGAAAACTGGTTCCCTTACGGGACCATGGGTTCGAATCCCATTCCCTGCGCCATAACTCTTATCCATCAATATAGTTTAAGAGATAGTTCTTGAAACAATCTCTGTGATTCCTTCAATAATACATACAAAAAGATTGACTCTAAGACCTCACACATCTGGAGATTTACCTATGCTTCGAGTCATTCTAAGAGATTCTAGGGTGATGAAATATTCGGGGCTCGATGTTAAGAACTATTTGAAGAACGCTGACACAGAACTCGAATGGTTTAGACAATTAGATGAAAGCGATACTGGAATCCGATGGGTAATATCCCTCAATAACGAGAACTCGTATATTGGTGACCTTGGTTTTCTTGATATAGACAAGGAAAATCATAGGGCAGAAGTTAGCTACAAGTTATCTGGGGAACAATGGAATAAGGGAATAATAACTGAGGCTCTTAGGGCAATCTTGTGCTATGGGTTTGATGCGCTAAAATTGAACAAGGTGACCGCTGAAACTCATATTGATAACACTGCGTCTCATCGGGTGCTCACTAAACATGGATTCAAACTAGAAGGCACATTGAGAGAACATGAGTATCTTTATGGAAAATATGCTGATGTGTATGTTTTTGGTTTGTTACAAAGGGATTATTCACATATCTCTACAGGACCCTAACCTTTTTGGACCAAATCTGGTCCCATGACTTACACATCAATCGATGATTATGGCTTCACATTTTTCCATGTAAAACAAGTATTAAACCGCAAAGAGGTATAGCGATTCTCATGTTTTTCTTATTATTTTTATTATCTGTGCCAGTAGTGCAGATATAATTGTGGTTATCATGATGTAGTTTGCGTAAGGTGTAGGTTCATACTGGTATAGGGGGTAGCTTCCCTGCCAACTTCCTGTGCCGTCTATGCTTAGTGATCCTATTTTCTCGATTGTTCCCTTGATTTCTATTGGTCTAAGGTGTCGGCGTTGTAGTATTGGTCGTTTTTCATGATTATCATCTGGGGTGGTGGTGTAAGATAGTAAACGATGTTCGCGAGGATTAGTCCTGTGATAAGGATGATGATCGTGGGGGTGATCTTCATTGTTTGTTCTTCAGTTTTTTCTTATATTAAATTTGTAGCATATCCGTATACGAAAGTGTATACTGAAAACCGTTACCGATACGGTTTTTTACGTGTATAATGATCGAATCTGGGCTATTCTAGGGCTGGTTTTGCTGAAATAAGCTGCTTCCGGGTTTTTTCGAGGGTGCCCCCTCCCCCCCTCTTTGAAAATTATCTGTACTGGTCCATGATTTCCTTGATCTGTTTCAAGGATTTTGCCCCGACTTCCCTGTGAAGAACCTCGCCTTGTTTTACGACCATGAAACAGGGTAATCCCTTCACATTGTATCTCTGCGCTATCGCCATGTTACGGTCAGCGTTCACCGTGGCAATCAAGTACTCTTTCTCTTGTGCCTCTATGACCTTCAACATCTTCTTGATGGCGTGGCATGGAGGACACCATGAAGCCCAGAACTCCAATAAGACGGGCTTCTCGCTGCCTAGCACAGTAGAATCAAAGTCGCGGACAGATACTTCCACTAGGTATCATCTCCGGGGTCTGTATCGTAGGTTTCGCTCTTGGTGACCAATGTGGGCTGATAGCCTTCTATCTCAATGGTGCCCGGCTCGTAGACTTCGAGGGTCATGGATGTCTTGTGGTTTCCGTTCCACCATGTCTGGGGGAACACCGCTTCACGTATAGACTCCAATCGCTCCCGTATCTCTGGCTCAAGTAATAGGCTAAACATTCTGTCGATCTCAACCTCTAATGGGGTCTTGGGATCATAGCCGTGGTCCTCACGGAGTTTCTTTGATACTACGAGGAATGGGTGTTCGTCTGCTTCTACTCTTGGGTTTTCTACGCGCTGTATTTGCACAGTGAGTCCATGGTTCTGGCTGCCGATCTTGGCTACTATCTCAGCTAGTTCTTTTACCTTGTATAGTTGGCTGAGTTGGTTGACTACGTCATATTGTCCGGGTTCTGGGGGTGATGCGATTAGACGTGCCATACACTCCATGGCGTCCTCAAGGGCTAGATAGCCTCTGATCTGTTCACCTGAGCCGTAGACTGTGAGGGGGATACCGAGAACTGCTTGGGATACGAACCTGTTGATTACTGTACCAAACCATTCATCTACGTCCAGTCTTGTACGGAGGTCTTCGTGGGCGGATACCTCAGCAGTATGTACGCCAAAAATTACTCCTTGCATGATGTCATAGCTTCTGAGCCACCAGTACTTGCATGCCTCGTAGACGTTGAAGGTGTCCTGTACCTTGCTTACGTGGTAAAAGCTTGCTGGGTCTCTGGGTGTTAGCTCGCCTCCCATGCTCCATTCCTGTCCCTGCCAACTGATGACAGCGTCCGCTGGGAACAATCCTTCAAAGATGGGGCGTCCAGTTAGTGGTGTGCCATATTCGCCCATGGTTCCTAGTTTGATTAGGCTGGCTTCTGGGCAGTGTTCTTTGATGAGGAATAGTACGCCGAGGGTTCCTAGGGTGTTATTGTGTTGTGTTTTGATGGCGTGTTCTGCGTCTACCATGCTATAGGGTGCGCTGGGTATCTCGCCGTAGTGGATTACAGCTTCTGGTTTTGTCTCTTCGAGGAATCTGCTTAGTTCATCCCTGTTCAGCAAGTCCATTTCCTTGAAGTTGATGTCTACGCCGTGTACCTCTTTTGCTGTCTTGAGCCTTGTCTCCATATCTGCTATGGGTACTACGCTCTTGCTGCCTTTCTCAGCTACTGCCTCTCTTCTGAGGTAGTTGTCTATTCCGCTTACCTTGCAGCCTAGTTTTGCTAGTTTGAGGGCTAGGGTCCAGCCTAGGTAGCCATCTATGCCTAGTATCATTATCCGCATGTCTTTGAGTAGGTAACCGTACTCTGTTTCTCGCCATTCTGGGCATTGATCGTATGTTATGCTTGGCTCAAACATGCCCAGTTCTGGGCGTCTTGCGCATTCAATGAGGAGTCCTTCCTCGCTGATCTTGGTTCGTATGTCTGAGACTGATTGTCCGCATGCGCGGAACTCTACGTTTCCTTTTAGTAGTGCGGCTGGGCAGTTCCAGCAGGTCTTGTCTTTGTTATGCAAATTTGTATCCTCCAAATTCTTTGAATAATCTTAGTGCATCTGAGATGCTGGGGTAATCTGTCTCCACTTTTCCTCTGATATACAAGAAG
>JAOZIG010000127.1 GCA_026014515.1 Candidatus Bathyarchaeota archaeon
TTCCTTTGCTGCCTTGACCACTGGGGAAGCGGTATCAGTGGCGAAGAATCATATCCTCACCGTCAGTGCAAACAAGCTATTGGGAAACATTTCAGCTATCGAGTACCTCTGTACGATTATCTATCACGACAATGCCACAGGGTTGGATCTCACCTATAAGATGAGCATCAACCTGTCCAAGGTCATCGATGGGAACAATATTGCCGTGGCTGCAGTTCATGCACCAAACGGAAATGTGTTCAAGAATTCTGAACCCAATTCCCTCTCGGCCAAGGCTGAACTGTACCGGGGAGCAACACTGGACACCACACTCCTCTCATATCAGTGGTTCAAGTATGCCCCGGGCAATGCTGATGAGGGGGCCGGTGCTGACTGGGATCTCATGACTGGAGAGGCTGGTAGTTCCCTGACGGTCACTCCATCAATGGTATCGGGACTGCAGCAGTTCAAGGTGAAGATCACAGACAATGATGCTGCTTCTCCCACGAATGGGGATTCATTCTTTGATGTAATTGCCTTCACAGACATGACAGATCCCATCCAGGTAGTTATTGAATCAACAGCTGGCACGGTATTCAAGAACGGGGTTGGGACAACAGACCTGACAGCCAGGCTCTACAGGAACGGAGAGGAGATCGATGCGAGCGGATCGGGGTACACCTACACATGGACGATCACCGATAAGAACGGGACAGCTAGGAACTTTGCTGATGCATCCTCTTCAAAGACCGGAAAGTCCATATCAGTGGGAACCTCGGATGTGGACGTGAAATCAACAATAACCTGCAGCGTGAGTTAAGGAGCTTATGAGTATCATTTCCAGAAATCAGATTACTATCATCAACGTTAATGACGGCGAACCTGGCCCAGCGGGACCTCAAGGAGATCCAGGTCAGGATGGTAGTGACGGACAGAGCCTCTATATGTGGACAGCTTTTGCCGATGATGCGTTTGGAAATGGTATTTCACTCAGCCCTTCAGGTAAGCCCTATATAGGCTTCGCCAACAATAAAAGTTCTTCTTCGCCAGACCTTAACAACCCTAGTGAGTATACTTGGACACCATTCTACTCAAACCTGATTGCTGAAGTGATTCAGATAATAAGTGGTGGTGCGATAAAATCTCATAATTACGCACCCGGCTCTGCAGGGTTTCGTATTGATAGTGATGGTTCAGCTGAATTTGAAGATGGTGTTTTTAGAGGGCTGGTAGATAACTCCCTTTTTACAACAAGAGAGGGTTCAAATGCCCAATCTCCGGTATCCTTCTCTCCGAAGACCCATTGGTATGTAAACGAGCTTTACGATGCTATTAGGGCTTCGGCCGGAAGCAATTTGGTTAATGCGAGCCTCACATATAAAGGGGTTGCCTATTCAAAGATTGCCTCGCTGGAAGTCGGAGAACAGATTGAGCTTGTGCCTTTGTTTGCAGTTGAAAGCCATTCCTCACACGACCAAACTACAACTCAAACTGTTACCGGGACAGTCCCCATTACCGGAACATATAGGTTTCGGTATTATTATGAGCTGCGCCCAAAGGTAGTAAAGAATAATGGTGAGATAGAATATGCCGAAGGAGCCTTAATTGTTAGAGAGAATGGCATAGTTATCCTTGATCGTACTATTCATGTTTCAAGTGATGTATTCAGAGAATTGGACACAGAATATCTCGAAGTTGGTATGGTTGCAGGTCGAGCTTACGAAATCGAGCTTACGGCAGTAACTGGTGATGATGGAGATGCGTGGATAAACGCAACAATGTACTTCAAAGCTACTGTCAGTGGTGTTTACGGAACAAATAACTCGGGTAGTTTTGTGCTACCGAAAACTGATTATCTCTCACAGTCTACAGAGAGTTTTTCAATAAGTTCTCCAATTAGCTGGGTTTCCTCAAGCCATGATGATTATGCTCTTGGAGATGGGTTTGTGAATGGCCTGCCTTCAAGCTTGGTGATTGGTGGTATCTATAATGCTTCTGGAAGTGTTTCGGTGGACGGCTCAGGATATACTATCACCTCAATCATGAAGGCTTCATCTGAGAAAATCAACGTCTATACCACAACTGCAAACTTTGAGTTTGAAATTGGAGGCTTTTATAATGCCTCTGGTTCATACTCTATCCAATTACAGGCTGAAGCTATCCTGACAAAAACGATGATTCCAAAAGCGAATGACAGCTATGATTTAGGAGTAAGTGCCTCTGAGCGGTTCAGAACACTCTTCATCAAGACTGTGTATGGTGATGCTGTGTATGGAGCGGTGGGGAACGACCTTGCAGATAATATTGAAGCACCTCCAGGATGGTGTTTCGGCTATGCTCACATACACTGCGGCAGATATTACGGAATCCCTTCTGATACGGCAAGTATTACTGCCGGTGAAGTCACTGAGAGAGCTATGCCGAGAGCGGTTGCCGGGTTTGTCCTTGTTCATGTTGATAAAGCATATCCCGTAAACACCCCACTTACCTACAAAGATGATGGAACGCTCACCAAGAAGAGATGGTGGATGAGAAGGCCAGTCATAGCCACGTATTACATGAAACCAGAACATGATGTCTGGAATGATGCAGTAGTAAACGGTCGTCACATCGTGAAGGTGGTGTGCTGATGGCTGACTTACTTAATCAGGCTAATCTGAGAGGTTCATATTATTCAAGTGGACCAAGCGATACATCAACCGGTTACTGGACATACGCTTTCGGAAATTCAATTTGGTTTAGAGGGGCTACAGAGACAAGGAGTAATTCCTATGAATCCCATCCCAAGCTAGCTTGTGAGTTCTGGAGGTATTCAATATCACAACAAGCATGGGTTCAGGTTCACAGTATAAATATTGGCTCTAGCAATACCTGTGTATATCGGGTTCGTTGCAATAAGTCGCCACACTCAGGAACGGTAAGAGCTGAGTATTACGGGGATGACTCGTATTTATTCGCATTCAAGGCGTATACATATGAGGGTGAGCGGAGCAGGTGCAACGATGCAGTCTATGTATATGAAATTGGGGATGATACACAGTATCAAACTACCGTTCAGGGTAGAAGATTGTATATGCGGAATGAAGACAAGGCCCTAGTCCGTCACACAGGGACTTCTCCAGGTAGCTATTCACTAACTCAGAACTGGCTGAAAACAGACGCTATGAGGGGAACTTTAATAACTCTTTCGTTATCAAAAAGACTGATTAGTGCAAAGTCAGCGATTGCTTTCTCGTAAGGAGGTCTCCATGATTGATAAGATATACAAATTGATAAATACGGAACAACTCAAGATAGTCCTTTTAGATGTGGATGCTACAATTCCGTGTATAATCACTAACGAAGACCGGAACTTTACTGAATTCAGCGAACAAGCTTCATTGAGTTTGGTACAGATATCATATCAAGAAAGCTTAGCGGTGGATGATTTTGTCATTGATAAGTTTTATGTGAATATCAACCCTGATACAGAGCTTGTGTTTAAAGGTGATTACTCTCTACATGCTATTAATTTTGAGCAAGCTAATCTTGAAGGAATTATCCATTCGTTTTCCCCTGACGGTGAGAAGGTCGCAGAATACAACATAGACAGAACTATACTTTCTGACGAGGCCCGTAATGAGCCATGTATGGAGAAAACAACGGGTGATACCTACAATGCCGCCCATTGCGTTGCTGATGACGAGACAGTTGAAGTTTTGCGGCAGGCTTGGCTTGCCACGAATGTGCTGTTCGGCTATTCAGTCAAGATTGACGGCAGGGTTTCTTTCTATGTTGCATTAAACGAAGAGCTAAATTCCAACGTTACAAAAGAAAATTTCAGTCATATTTAATATAGAGGTGGTGGATGGAAATCGTTATTGATGAACTGAACTATAAGCAGGTGGCGCAAGCAATGTACGAGAATGTGAAAAGCAACCAGCACCGGT
>JAOZIG010000309.1 GCA_026014515.1 Candidatus Bathyarchaeota archaeon
TAGGCGAACGCCCACATGGCTGTCTCACTCGAGACACTGTCTCCCAGTGCCAGTGCTATGAAGGGGAATACCAATGCAGCGATGCAATACAACGCCCCCCAGCGACGATTAAGGTCACTTATGTATCCAGCAAGGACCAGTCCAGCCGCATAGAAGATTCGGGTGGACTCCAAGACGTTTATTGAGGCGCTCTCCAGAGAGAACGAGAAGCCGAGGGTATTTTCCATTGATAAAAGGAACAACACCACGATAACAAGTGATATCAATCGTTTGTTGAATCTAGTCTCCAACAATAACTGATTGCGCTGTTGTTCAGGCGGTTGCGGAAGACGGATCAAGAGTATCAAAGATATCAGTGCTGGTATAAATACAGCGATTATACCTGCACTTTCCCAAAGCAGTCTGCCATCCATGAATAAAGAAATAAGCCAGAAGACAACGCTTCCTGACGCGTAGGCTCCACCGAAAATGATACCGCGGCGATGATGCGGCATATCGGTTGCCAGGCGAGAGATATAACAGCCGGAAAGTGCGCCGATCATCAGGTTCATCACTACGCCAACTAAAACAATCATCCAAACCATAGACGAGAATTCCGTTATGACTATGCAGATGAGGATAGTGATGCTGACGTACAGAGGCACACTGCGCCTACCGGCCGTCTTTGGGCGACTGTTGAATAAAAGGGCGATAAATCCGATGCCGACAGCCTGGCAGATGTAGTAGACGCCGTAGACAAGTAAATCCGCTATCCCAGCATCGAGGAAATCCAACATCCTGTAGGAGTGGAAAATATATGCCAGACTGGTCCAAAGGAAACCCAGTCCAATCAAAGATGCTACAAGCAGGCGATAAAGATACCTCGCTGGCCTGGCTTTGTTCGCATCCATCTTCAGTGGCCCTTTCGTATATTTACAGGCTGAACCTGTATAAGGGAAAAGTGCCTGTTTGACAATGTAACTGGCTAAGGTACCTGTACTACATCCTATACCAAAACTGTACCTAAACATATCCCATCTATGCTAAATCTGTACTGGAGATAATCATAACCTGAGCCTAAAGCATTGTTCAATAGAGAAATAACACGCAATGTCCACTAAACGAACCTTAAAAGCACCCATATTGCAGTTGCAGAAGGAGGTAATGACAGATAGCACTGCGGGAAATCGTCATGAATCACTAAGGTTAGGACACGAAAATGAGCAAAATAGCGATTCACACAAGAATTTCGAAAGACTCGATTAAAGGAGTTTTCGGAAAAATGTTGATCAGGAGATCGCTGACGCTTTCCTTAGTACTGGCTCTCGTCATGTCGTTCTCCGCGCCTATTCCTGCAGCATATGCTCAAGATTCTATTGGAACAGGTTTCGTCAACACAAACATCACAGTAAGTAAATGCTGGCAGGATGGTGACAATGCTGATGGCATACGTCCTCCGTCGGCCACGTTCCAGCTTTATGGCAACGGGGTAGCCGTTGGCGTCCCTGTGGACGTTTCCGCAAGTAATAGTTGGAGCTGGACTTGGCCCAATCTACCAACGGTGAATGCTAACAGTGAGATAATCACCTATACCGTGCAGGAAACAGCCATTCCCGGCTATGAACCAACCTATCTGCAGCCTACAGTGACTCAAAATGGACCGAATCTTTCCAAGATAACCCCCAATAGCTCTCTGACGATATCGGCTGTATCGAATATCGTCATTGCGAAAAAAGGCGGCAATTATGTTGCGTGGACCCTCTTGCCCCTGACTCAGGCCCAGCAGATGTATGTCAAGAACTACATGATTTCTATTGGGGTAGAGGGTTTCAACAACAACAGCAGTCTGACCTTCTTGTATGGTCAAGGTGTAAGCTTTGCCTTTGGGATAACTGTGACAGCAACCGAGGTGCAGTTTACAAATCCCAGCGATTGGTCCTGGTTCTATTATGGTGCTTACTCGGCTACTAATGTCCCGGGCGTGGTCACTAACACTCATGTTCCTGCGACAATCTCCAAGACAGTCACAAAATCTTGGAATGATGCTAACAACCAGGATGGCATCCGTCCGGCAGCGGTAATGGTGCAGCTCTTGGCTGACGGCGAGGCAGCAGATGATCCAGTAGAGCTTAACGTCGGCAATAGCTGGTCTTATACATGGCCAGAGCTACAGCAGAAAAAAGCTGGTGTAGATATCGTCTATACGATCGCGGAGATAACTGCTGTTACCGGATACACAACGACGTACAGTCCTGATACTTTCACCATCACTAACACCCATACCCCCGCCGTGACATCCAAGACAGTCACCAAAGTCTGGGATGACGCTGATAATCAAGATGGTATCCGACCCGCTGCTGTCAGCGTGCAGCTACTGGCTGATGGCACACCGGTTGGCACTCCAGTTGAACTGAATGTTGGGAACAGCTGGGCTCATACGTGGGGGAATCTTCCAGTCAACAAAGCTGGAACCGCAATAGTCTACACAGTCGCGGAGATTACAGCCATCGAGGGCTACAAGGCCACCTATGACCAAACTACTCTGACAATCACCAATTACCACAAACCAGAGGTAACTACCAAGACGGTGACCAAGGTCTGGATGGATAGTGATAATGTTGACAAATTGCGACCGGCTTCCGTGAAGGTGCAGCTCTTGGCAAATGGCTCTCCAGTTGGTGTCCCTGTTGACTTGAGTGTCGCCTCGAAATGGGCTTACACCTGGGAGAATCTGCCAGTCAACAAGGCTGGTGCGGTAATCACCTATACTGTCAAGGAGATCACTATCATAGATGGCTACAAGACGACCTACGACCAGAAGACCTTGACCATCACTAACGTCCATGTTCCCGCCAAGGTCATCATTCCCAAGACTGGTGATAACAGCTCAGGATATGGCCTCACTTTCCTCTTGGGTTTCATCGGCGTAGGTGCGTTGGGATTTGGTATCTATCTCATGAGGAAGCGCATCAGGCGCGGAGGAACGAACTGAAGGATCCATTTCTCAGATTCGTCTTACCATCAGGCGAAGGAACTGCAGAACTACTGAAGACCGAATAGTGTGGATAGTAAGCTGGAGCTGTAGGGAGAGACACTCTACAGCTCCAGGTATGTTTGCAGCCGCTTGAAGTTCTTCTGCATCTCCTTATATCCCAGTAACCAGAGCTCGTAAAGCTTCTTCGGGTCGCGCTCCATGCTGGCGATGCTGACTGGCACTGGAGGACGGATCACAAATGCCTCTCCAGCCGAATGCATCCTGGCTAACTTTCGATAACAACGATTGTAATCGATGTGGCGATATTCCAGACGGTCGAGGTAGAAAGGGTAATCGCTGTAGGTGTGGCGATACAGAGGCAGGATCTTCTCGGGATCCTTGACATATTCAGCATCCTGAGTCAGAACTACAAGGTGTTTGGTGGTACCGGTAGCGCAGGAATAGTCGATCGGGACGCTGTCGCAGGTACCGCCATCCAACAGTCGCTTGCCGTCTACCTCGACGATCTGGGATAAAAGCGGGATAGCCGCGGAGGCCCGTAGATAAGCCAATTGTGTCCCGACTTCTGTCAGGTGCTTATAGTCAGCTTCACCCAGGTCCAAGTCACTGGCAACTGAGATCAAGCGCAGGGGAGACTTGGTGAAGGCTCGGTAATCAAAAGGCTCCAACTTATTGGGGATTTCATCGAAAGTCATCTGGGTATTGAGAGCGTTACCGGTTACAGCATAGGAGCGCAGGCTGAGATAGCGCCAGTCAGATGAGTATTTCGTGTTCAGATAACAGGTTCGCCCTCGGGCGCCAGCCACATAGTTAAATCCGTTAAGTGCTCCAGCCGATACACCGATTGCCGTCTTTGGCAACAAACCGCTATCCATCAGGCAATCTAAAACGCC
>JAOZIG010000181.1 GCA_026014515.1 Candidatus Bathyarchaeota archaeon
TAAAGGCACAACAACTGTTGGAGTCGTATGCAACGACGGAGTAATACTAGCAACAGACACACGTGCTACCATGGGAAACTTCATCGCGAGCAAACACGCAAAAAAAGTATACCAGATCACTGACTACCTAGCAATGACAATAGCGGGCGGAGTAGCAGTAGCCCAGCGAGTAGTCGAGATACTCAAGGTAAACGCTACCCTCTATGAGCTAGAGAAAAACAGACCAATGCCAGTACAAAGCGCAGCAAGACTAGTACAAACACTACTATTCAGCAACCGTGAAGCAGGAGCACCACTACCAATGCAAGCCATAGTCGGAGGACATGATGACACCGGTCCACACGTCTACAACCTAGACCCATATGGAAGCTTGACAGAAGAAGTAATGGTCTCAACAGGCTCAGGAAGCCCATACGCGTAGGGTGTTCTTGAGGCACAGTTTAAGGAAAACAGCAAAGTAGACGAGATGCTCAGCGTGGTAGTCAAAGCGGTTGACAGCGCCATGAAGCGTGACGTCGCAAGCGGTGACAGCTTTGATGTAGCAGTCATCAATGAGAAAGGATTCAGAGAGCTTTC
Source organism: Candidatus Bathyarchaeota archaeon (assembly GCA_026014515.1). Taxonomy (GTDB): domain Archaea; phylum Thermoproteota; class Bathyarchaeia; order TCS64; family TCS64; genus RBG-16-57-9. The sequence goes on from JAOZIG010000181.1 coordinate 577, forward strand.
CATAGAAGAAAAGAAACAGATTTTGAATAGTTGAAAATAGACATGGAAAACCAGCAGGGCTTAACGTACAGCGAGATAAGGCAAGCGATACTGGACAAGATACCAGCTCAAGTAGGTATCACCAGAATCGAGTTCGAGGGACCAAGACTTGCCATCTACTGCCAGAAACCAGAGTTTCTACAAGAAAACAGCCACATAGTAGGCGAGATAGCGGGAACAATAAAGAAACGCATAGTGATACGCAGCGACCCATCAGTCCGCATGCAAGAAATACAAGCAGAACACATAATCGAGGAAATACTAGAAGAAGCCGGTCTCGTTCAAGCATACTTTGACCCTGCACTAGGAGAAGTGGTTCTAGAGGTCGAGAAACCTGGGATAGCCATCGGAAAAAACGGTGCAAACGTCCTAGAAATAGTAAAGCGAACCCACTGGAGCCCCAACTTCAAGCGAAGCCCACCTATCCCATCCATGACCATCAGACAAATCAGGGGCTTCCTATACAGCAAAAGCAAAGAAAGGGAAAGAGTTCTCAGGGAAACAGGAGAATCCATCTTCAGACCCATCTACCAGCAAACAGGCGACGTAAGAATCACGTTCCTCGGCAGCAGCCGACAGGTAGGACGCTCAGCCATACTAGTCAAGACCCGTGAAAGCGAGATACTAATGGACTGCGGCGTCAACCCAGGCAGCAGAAACGCCATAGGCACTTATCCAAGACTGGATGTTGAGGAGTTTGACCTGAACAGACTGGATGCTGTTGTAATCAGCCACGCTCACCTTGATCACTGTGGATTCCTACCATATCTATACAAGTATGGATACCAAGGACCAGTCTACTGCAGCGAACCAACCGCAAGCGTAATGACCCTACTCCAAAGCGACTATATTGATGTCACCAACAAAGAGGGAAAAGTACCTCCATACAGCCCAGAGGACATCAGTGAAGCAATTCTACACACCATCCCATTATCATATGGCGAGGTAACAGACATCTCACCAGATGTAAGACTCACACTACACAACGCTGGACACATACTAGGCTCATCAATCAGCCACCTACACATAGGCAAAGGACTACACAATGTCGTCTATACAGGCGACTTCAAGTATGGACCCACCGCCCTGCTACAGCCAGCCAGTAACTACTTCCCTAGAGTAGAGACCCTCATTATGGAGTCAACTTATGGTGGACCTGACAACAATACACCAAGCCGTGACGAGACAGAGACCATGTTCGTGGACATCTGTAACAATATACTCAAGAAAGGTAAAGTTTTGATTCCGGTTCCAGCGGTTGGAAGAGCCCAAGAGATACTCATGGTCATAAACCAGTACATGAACAACGGCAAACTATCACAGGTACCCGTCTATATCGAAGGCATGATCAGCGAAGCCACAGGCATACACACCGCCTACCCAGACTACCTCAGCCACGAGATCAGGGACCAGATACTAAAGGAAGGCATCAACCCCTTCGAGAGCGACTACTTCACAGTCGTCAAACAACACGACATGCGCGACGAGATAGTAGAAGGCGGACCATGCATCATCATGGCAACAGCGGGCATGATGGAAGGCGGACCAGTACTAGAATACTTCAAACGCCTAGCCCCAGACGAGAACAACGGTTTGATATTCGTATCATATCAGGTAGCAGGCACCATGGGAAACCGTGTACAATCAGGCATGGGCTCAGCCCAGCTATATGGAAACGATGGCAAGATGGAGATAGTCAACATCGCCATGCCCAACTTTACAGTACATGGATTCAGCGGACACAGCGACAGAAGACAACTAATGAACTACGTGAAACGCCTCAGACCCGCCCCACGAAACGTATACGTTGTCCACGGCGAGGAAAGCAAATGCAACAACCTAGCCCGTAGCGTCTCAAGACTTCGTGGAATAAGAGGCCACAGCCCAAGACTACTGGATACAGTAGCTCTTGCCTAATCCCTGTTTCTCCAAATCTGGATATTCTTAGGAGTAATTATAACCCGTTCCTCACCGAGACGCGCGATATCACCTTCAATCAGGTTTGCGTACTCGTTAAGCTCGTTGATACCCCGTTTGACATCCTCGATGTTGGTTTTCGCGAGTGGAGCAACGTTACAGATGACAATATTGCCTGCACGGACCTCAGCCTTTATGATATCAATGTCTTCGTAGGCACGTAGGGGTATTGCTTTGATGTAACGTACATCTTGGAGTTCCTTCTCCTCCCCGTTCTTCCCTACCAGCCGGTCTAACAATCCACTCATTTTGCAACCCACACCTTCTTTATATATAATTGATGGATGACGTATAGATGTTTCCTAGTTTGGGCTTATATTATTATCCTATATAATGGGGATAAACACTGTTTCCTGATAGGATTTTTATGGCTGTAGATGGGTTTTCAGGTTGAAACAACCATGCTTTTCCTCAGCGACGCGGATATCGAGAAACTTTTGACCATGGAGGAGACCATCGAGACAGTTGAACAAGCCTTCAAAGAGTACGCCGAAGGCAATGCTGTGCTACCCACACGAAGCACCATAATGGTACCAAAATACAATGGCTCCATAAGCTTCATGCCAAGCTACCTCACAGGCATAGACGCACAGGCAACAAAGATCATCAGCATATACCCAGACAACAGAAAGAAAGGACTACCAACCACTGTCGCATGGATCGTGGTAAACGACCCGGAAACAGGCATGGTCAAGGCATTCATGGACGCCACATATCTTACAGCAATGCGCACAGGAGCCATCACAGGAGTAGCAGCCAAATACCTGGCTCCAAAAGACGCCAAAACCGTCGCCATATTCGGGGCAGGGGTACAGGGAAGAACCCAGACATGGGCAGCATGCACGGTAAGAGACATCGAAAAAGTCTACGTATCGGATCTGTACCCTGAGGCTCGTGAGAGGTTCGCACACGATATGTCGGAAAAGCTTGGAATAGAGGTCATCCCAGCAGAATCCGGAGAAGAAGCATGCCGAGACGCAGACATAGTATTGACTGCTACCACCAGCCCCAAACCTGTACTGAAGCGGGAATGGCTCAAAGACAAAGTACACGTCAGCGCCATCGGAGCATTCTATCCCGACTGGAGAGAACTAGACACAGCCACAGTAGCCGAAAGCAAGCTAGTGATCGATGACATGGAAGGCATCGAACTAGAAGCCGGAGACATATTGATACCTATCGAGGAAGGCGCTTTTACTTGGGATCACGTGCACGCCGAGTTGAAGGAACTGG
>JAOZIG010000185.1 GCA_026014515.1 Candidatus Bathyarchaeota archaeon
AACCCTGAGGATGAATAAACGGAAAGAAGAGAAAAGAAGTGGGACCACTTACTCGTATTTTATTATATGATTCGTGCAGTAGCAGTAGTCTTCTGCCGGTGGCTTGTTCTTGAGTTCGGATTTGATTATTTTCTCAAGTAATTGAAGTGATGTATCGATGGGCTGGATTTTTCTACCTTTTGAGGCGTTCATCTCTGTAAGCCACAGGTTTTCAGCGCTCCACCTGATCTCCTCAATCATATCATATTTTATCTCCAAGGGTTTCTGATCCTCTTCGACCCCGTTCTGGATGAACATCAACCTAGTGTCAGTGGGCACCAGGAAGCCACGTACATTATCCATGTAACACTCGAAATAGTTTAGCGCTTTTTCGTTTTCTTGGGTTCCGAGTAGTTCTTGAGTGTTTGTATATTCCATCATTTTCGCCCATCTCCTGAAAAACAATAACCATGATCCTTGGTATATGCTTTCAGAACGTATGGTAAGTACTATTACGTGTCAACACCTTACTTTAAGCATAAAACATAGAACAATAGTACCAGTCAACATAGTCAAGATACAACGAAAAACAAAGATAAAAAAGAAAATATAGGAAAAAAGAGGCGTCTACTCGAAGGTTTTTACATTCTTCTCGTAGTCAGAAGCCTCAACATTATCAAGGGCAGAGATGGCCTTATGCATACAAGTCCTGATGCATGTGTGACAATAGATGCACTTGAAAGGGTCCCACTCGATCTTCTTCTCATCTGGGTAGACCTTGATGGCTGCTGAGGGACAGATTCGTTCACAGTCTTGACACTGGTCACATTTCTGGATATCAAAGAAGAGTTCTCCCCTTGTATCCAAACGCATGCGTAGGATTGGGTCAGTCATCTAGACCGCCTCCTTTATCTCGGTTATACGTTCAGTGCAGCTGATGCATGGGTCTATGCTGTGCACGATAGCCGGGATATTCTGCTTCTTGTCTCCTGTGAGCATGGTGAGTAGTGGGGGTATGTTTGGCATTGTGGGTGTTCGTATCTTGAGTCGCTCAAGATGAATGGTGCCGTTTCCCTTGCCATAGTAGAATACCTCGCCTCTGGGCTGCTCAGTTCTGTAGACTACTTCGCCTTGGGGGAAACCTTCAGCTTTGACGGCTATTGGTCCCTCTGGCATCTGTTTCAAGCCTCGTTTGATTAACTCGATGCTCTGGTATGTCTCATCTAGTCTTACAAGCACCCTTGACTGGACATCGCATCCATCATAGGTGATGGGCTCAAAGTCCAACAAACCATAAGCCTGGTATCCATTGGTCCGTATATCGTCGGGGATTCCCGATGCGCGGATTACTGGTCCCACTGCGCCGCTGTGAACCGCGTCTTTCTTGGGTAGTAGCCCGATGCCCACGGTTTTGGCTAGGAACTCTGGGTCTTTTCGCATGGTGACTGCCCATGTGTCCATGCGGGCTCTCAGCTTGTCTAGCTCAGCCACGTATTTCTGGGCTAATGACTCGTCAATGTCTTTGACGGCTCCACCGATCATGGTTGTACCAAGGTGTATCCTGTGACCGTTTGTTGCCTCGTTTAGCTGTAGGATGATCTCTCTGTCTCTCCATATGTCCAGGAATAGTTGTGGGTTTCCCACTGCCTCAGCGAAGAGCCCTAGCCATAGTAGGTGGCTTTGGAGTCTTGCTAGTTCTCCCCAGATGGAGCGCAGGTATTGTGCCCGTATGGGTATCTCGGTGTCTGTCATCTTTTCGATGAGCCCAGCATAGGTTTGTCCGTGGATAACGTTACAGATGCCACAGATTCTCTCACATAGGTACAGGTTACGTCTGTAGTCGTTGAGTTCTGCAGCTCTTTCTAGTCCCCTGTGGACGTAGCCGATTGTGGGGTCTACCTTGATGATCTTGTCTCCATCTACGTAGAATTGTAGCTTTATTGGTTCAGGAAGCAGTACGTCCTGTGGACCAAATGGGAAAGTGGATATGTTTTGTGTGTTACTCATTCCAGTCGCACCTCCAGCATCTTCCAGCCTCACGAATTGCTGTGCATTTCTCGAAGCATTTCTCTACCTCGATAAAGCTCTGGACTCGTGTGTCTGGGTCAACCTCAGGTAAATCAACCTGAAGCATTTCCTCTAACTCGTCTCGGTTTATCGGACGTGGAACATTCTCGCCCAAGTCGGGTTCATCATCAGGCAAGCCAGCGCCTCCAAGATACTTGTCTATCGCAGAAGCCGATATTCGTGCATCCCTGATGGCTGCGATTACGCTTGATGTTCCATAAGCTGCGTCTCCACCTGCCCAGACCTTCTCACGGTTAGTTTTCCCGTTTTCATCAATCATTATGATACCACGGCGGTTGACCTCAATGTTCATCTCTGCGGGAACCTGCCCATAGTAGCCGATGGAAGTGATGATGGTGTCTGCCTCTACGGTAGCGCCGCTGCCTTCTATTGAGACTGGTCTGCGTCTTCCAGAATCATCTGGTGGCCCGGGGACCATTGACTGGAAGTAGATCTTCAACGGTTTTCCGGGGTAGATCTTGATCTGGCTGCTTAGGAAGTCGAAGTTCACACCCTCCTCCATGGCACCTTGGATCTCGTGGATGCTTGCAGGCATCTCGTCCTCGGTACGGCGGTAGTAGAGTGTTACCTCCTCTGCGCCTAGTCGTACAGCGGTTCTTGCTGTGTCTACGGCGCTGTTTCCTCCACCGATGACTACTACATGTTTTCCGAGTTTTGGTGTCTCGTTTCTTACGTTGACAGCTGTGAGGAAATCGATAAAGTTGAGTATTCCCTCGCTGTCCTCGCCTTCACATCGGAGACTATTGCATTTGTCTGCTCCTAGAGCCAGATATACGGCATCGTACTCTGTTAGGAGCCCGTCTAGGCTACTGATGTTGGTGTTGAGTTTTACCTCAGCGCCAACTTCATCTAGTCTTGCCATTAGCTCCATGTTCATCAGGTCCTTGGGTAGCCTGTACTTGGGGATACCCCAAGCCATAGCGCCTCCGAGGTAATCGTTTCGCTCAAACAAGGTTACCTTGTGTCCAAGATATCCTAGATAGTGGGCTGCGGATACTCCTGATGGTCCACCGCCTACTACGGCAACTTTCTTACCTGAAGAGGGTTTGCAGGCAATATCTCGTTTATATCCACCGTTCGTTTCAGCGAACTTGTCGGCTGCGTATCTTTTCAGTGCCCGTATCTGGATGTTTTTTGTCTCCAGTTGTTGTCGACAGCCGTCTTGGCATGGTGCAAAACATACTCTGCCTAGTATCGCGGGGATCGGTGCATTTTTTGTTATGGTGTTATATGCAGCACAGGGATCACCGCGCTCAATTTCTCGAATATATTTTGGAATATTGACACTGCCGGGGCACTCCATTCTGCATGGTCCGGGTTTTCTGAATATCGGTGGCTGGGGGCCCACAGCGGGTTTTAGAAGGGTCATGGGGCTGGATGCTGGTTTCAGCATCTCGCCCTCAAAATCAACTGCTAGGTCCTCGAAGCTTAGATTAAAGAGGTCCTGTAGCTCGTTTTCGGCTATGAAGGCGGCTACATACAGGCTTGTTATGCTTTGTATTGGTTTGCCTTTCTCTGCTAGCAAGCGAATACTGCTTACCTGTTTTTCATCTTCAAAGTGATAGATGAGTTCAACCTCTTTCTCGTTCAGATCATTTGTAGTGATTGTGATGAATCGGGCGTCTTTTGCTTTCAGGTTTTTTACTTTGGATAATAGTCCAGAGGTAGTTACCGTCTCGTCCATTGGACAGGGTTTTGTTATATCTTATATAATTAAGGTTTGCCTACCTG
>JAOZIG010000276.1 GCA_026014515.1 Candidatus Bathyarchaeota archaeon
CAGGGCTGATGCTGATGGTTCCGGGGAATGTTAGGTGGTGTTCACTGCAGCCGGGTCTGATGGTGGGTGCTACGAGGGTTTTTCCCAGTTTCTCGGCGGTTCGTGTCGCCAATACATCTCCAAGATAAGTATCTGTGGCGAGAGGTAGATGATGTCCGTGCTGTTCGATGCTTCCCACAGCCATAACAACGGTCTTGTATCCCTCGGCTATGGCTTCCTCTACCATAGTCCAAGTCATTTCTTCCAAGTGAATAGTATCCATGGCTGTGTATACCCTGATTTTGGCTATATACCTGTCTTATTCGCATCGCTTAAATCAGTGAGAAACCGAATACTTGTGTCTTGAATCCACGATTTGTAGTAATAGTATCCGCAGAAGGCGAGTGGAGGGCTGTGCCCAAGATCTATCCAGACGCAGAATACAAAGAACACCCCTATGGGCAGTATATCGAGCTAGAGATGAACAATGAACCAGTCATATTGATGCATGGAGGATGGGCAAAAGTCCAATCAGCAGCCAGCGCACAGTACGCCATAGACCGCTGGAAACCAGAACTCATAGTCAATATCGGCACATGTGGAGGCTTCAGAGGACACATTGAACGAGATCAGATCGTAATGCCCAACAAGGCGGTAGTATACGACATCATCAGCCAGATCGGTGACCCTGATGAACACTTCCAGTTCTTCACCACAGAGATAGACAACACATGGATCAAGGAACCCTACCCATTACCAGTGGAAACAGGCACCATAGTGAGCGGTGACCGTGACCTCCAACCAGACCAGATACCCATGCTCAACGAGAAATTTGGGGCAAGATGCGGAGACTGGGAAAGCGGAGGAATCGCATTTGTCTGTGCACGCAACAAGACAAAGCTACTGATACTCAGAGGCGTCTCTGATCTTGTGGGTCCAGAGGGTGGAGAGGCATACGATGGCACCAAAGTGATATGGATTGAGGCAGCGGAACGTATCATGAAGCGTATCATCGCTAGTCTACCAGAGTGGTTAGCTAGGTACTAGTAGTAAGAAATATATCCACCCTACTGCGTCTATGGGATGCAAGCGATTGTAGTCTAGAGGTATGATTTCTGCCTGCCACGCAGACGGCCCGGGTTCGAATCCCGGCAGTCGCACCAACTAATTCTTCCAAGCGAGCTCCAGTCTAGCGCTAAGTCTAAAGATTCTTGCATTGGGTATTACCGAAACCCGCAAAATAACGATCATGCCCACGATCTAAAAAGGGGGAGGGGGGGGGTACAGCGAAAAAGCTTGGAAGCGGCTTATTTCAGTAAAAGAAGCCCCAGAACAGCCTAAATCACCTCTTGATAAGTGTAAAAAAGTGTATCAGTAACGGGGAAATAAGCACACATAACCCGGGTATTAAGAACACAGGTGCAACGAGCAGTCTGGTTATTCCAGTAATCTGGGTATATCACTAAATCTGTGTATGATTGTATCGGGATTTACTGATTGGATTTGTTCCAACGTATTGTTTCCGGTGGTTATCCCGACTGTATGGACTCCTGCTCTAATTCCAGCTGTTAAACCCACGTTGGTGTCATCAATGAAAACCGCCTCATCTGGCTCTACCTCCAGATTATCCAACAGATACAGTATCATATCCGGCTCAGGCTTCGCCCTGCTAACAGTCATGAACCCCGCCATCAAGTCAAAATACTCCGAGACACCAAGCTCCCCCAATATTCGCTCTGCCTCTGTTACCGTCTTATTGGTGGCTAATGCCTGCATGTAGCCCAGTTTCTTTATCTCCCCGAGTGTCTCGGGCACCTCGTCCAGTAGCTTGGTGTATTTGATATCGAGGCTCTGGAAGTGTTTGATGTAGGTTTGTCTAAGTTCCTCAAGTCTGTCATCGTAGGTCTCTGGGAGAATATCCATGAATATCTGGTATAACCCATGTCCGATGCGGCTTAGTATCATCTCAGGTTGGAATGGTTCACCTATCTCCTCAAATGTACGTCTGAAACTTTCCAGTATCGCCTTATTGCTATCGATTAAAACTCCGTCAAGGTCATAGATGACCAACTTGATACCTTGGAACATTATCACCATATTGCTGAACCTGTTAATCAGTCTTCAGGCTACTCCTTTTATTCGATGAACCTATCAGAGGTTTCATGGCAAGTCTCCTAAACACTAACGCCCCTATGAGCAGCGAAATCAGCATGATACTCCAGTTAGCCGCCCTAGGCGTACTGGTAATCGGGTTCATCATAGTCAAACAGCGGAAATACATGCCTCACGGCGTCACCATGTTCATCGCCACACTGCTAAACATCGTATCAGTTGCTACTGTCATGTTGCCTGTTGCTCTTCGACTAGGAGACACATCGATCCCCGGCTTCAACCTACTATTCAGATCTCATATCCTATTGGGAATAGCAATATTGGTCATATCAGTGTGGATCATAGCTGACTGGAGATTCCAGAAACCCGGACCTACTTGTTTTCAGCGAAAAAACTGGATGCTTGGGCTAGGTCTCGTATGGACCGCCCAGCTAATAATTGGTATGCTTCTCTTCCTGAAGCTATACATGTAAAAAAAATAGAATAAAAAAATTCTAGATATTTCCCTTGGGAAGATTGTAGAGGACTCTTGCCCTCGCATGTTCCAGCTGTCTGATGGTTCTTCCTAGGTCCAGCTCTTTCATCGCACCCAGTTTACTTCTGATGTAGCATAAGCTTACGATTTGCTGATTGAAGTTTATAGTCATCTCTGGGCTCAGATACGTGATCTGGGCTGAGCCAAAGCTGTCAGGGAACATTGTCCTGTACCCTTCTTCCCATCTTAGGTGCTCATCAAGGCTACTGTGGTTACCGAACAGGAGCATATTGAACTTGCCGTAGATGGTCTGTATCGCGATTGGGATATTTGTGTCAATGATTAACTCGTTCAATACCCTTTCATCGAGTTCCTTGAACTGCACCAGCACATAGGTCAGCAAATAGTTTGGTGGAACAAAGAAGTTAGGGAACCTGCATACAGGCTGACCGATGAGGCCATCCTCCTGAAGCATCTCAATGCGTTTCTCCACTGTTTTCCTGTGTAGCCCCGTCTTGTCGCAGAGAAGCGTGGTATTAGTCTTGATGCCTTTCCCGTTAACGAGACACCTCATAATATCCAAGTCAAGCTCTTCAACATCATAACCCCTAAGCCGTAGACTTCCCTTTTCCTCAAAGTCTCTCTCAAGCAAGTTGATTCCAGTGCTAGGGTTGTACTTGATCATCAACTGGTTACTGAAGTAGCTGGTGCTTGAATCAAATATTGCCTGATCCTCGCATACCCCATAATTGATCTTAAGAATACTTGGGATGGTGCTCATCCATAGCTGATACGCTGTAATGTTCTCATGGTAAGTGAATAATAATGTATCATACTCACCCTGTCTCGTCCTGAAGGCAGCGAATATCTGGGGGTCTTCCTTAACCCACCTGATTATACCCTCTGTACACTCTTTGGCGTCTGGAATGTCAAGGTGGACTACTGCTAGAAGCGGATAGACCCTGTATAGTCCATGGAATGGGTATATTGGAGTGTCAATTATGTTATGTTCTAAGATTGCATCTACCTTGTTTTTAATGGTGTTTCTATGTTTTCCGAGTATTCTTGATAATTCGCTAATGTTGACGCTGACGGCTTCTCCGGATACCAATGCTTCC
>JAOZIG010000082.1 GCA_026014515.1 Candidatus Bathyarchaeota archaeon
GAATAGCCCTGATTTCACAAGCTCAAGAGATAACACAGGGTCGTGGCTCGTTACGCTGATATGCCTGATCGTACCTTCCTCTTTGGCTTTGACCATGGCTTTCATGGCTCCACCGGGTGATCGAACATCCGCCCAGTTCTTCTGTGAGCTTACATTATGAAGCTGGTAGATATCAATGTAGTCTGTTCGTAGGTTCTTGAGACTGATCTCAAGCTCTTTCTCGATTCCCTCAGCAGTACGTTGACCACTCTTTGTTGCCAGAATTACTTTGTCGCGTACATCTTCCAGTGCTATGCCTACTCTTTCCTCGCTTACAGTATAGTTTCTAGCAGTATCAAAATAGTTCATCCCAAGCTCATAACAGCGACGTACAATCGCTACGGATTCATCCTCGGATACCCTCTGAATGGGTATTCCTCCGAAGCCCATCGTTACTACCTTGAGACCTGTGCTTCCAAGTACCTTCTTAATCAAAATAATCATATCAAATAGGGCGGTAAACACATTAGAATCTTAGTATTCAACGGTTAAACCTGCACATAGGAATAAAATATATAATATGATGACGACTGTGGGAAAGAATTTTAAAAGATCACCTATGTCTTGAATGTGATTCGATATGTCACATCCAGTAGCACTGGACCGACCCGGAGAAAGAGTAGTACTCATGGGAAACGAGGCAATAGCAAGGGGAGCCATAGAAGGAGGCATCACCCTAGCCGCATCCTACCCCGGTACACCAAGCTCCGAGATCGGGAACACCTTGGCACGTGTAGCCAAGAAACTTGGATTTCATTTTGAGTGGAGCGCCAACGAGAAGGTAGCCTTGGAGGTAGCCTATGGGGCGAGCATGGTAAATCAACGAGTTATCTGCCCCATGAAACACGTTGGTGTCAACGTTGCACTCGACATTCTAAACCCCATCACCCTACGAGGCGTCAAAGGCGGCTTAGTAGTAGTATCCACAGATGACCCCAGCCAGCATAGCAGTAGGACAGAACAGGATAACAGGTGGATGGGAAAACTAAACGATGTACCCATCATCGAGCCCAGCAGCCCACAGGAAGCAAAAGACCTCACAAAATATGCCCTAATACTATCAGAGCAGGTTAAACTCCCTGTTCTCATTAGGACAGTCACAAGACTCAGTCACATGAGGGCAGATGTTGAATTAGGCGAGATAGAAGACCTTGGACGCAAGCCTGAGTTTGACTGGGAAGGTTTCAGCTATCGTGTAACTGGATTCGAGAAGTTGTTCAGACGCCACAAGGAGCGCCATGAAAAGATTGACGCTGTAGAAGCTGAGTTCGAGAAGGTACCATTCAACACTATAAAAAACAACGGTGAAAAGACGGGAATCATCGGAGTCGGATTCGCATTTACTTATGTTAAAGACGCCCTTGAGGCAATGGATGTAGAAGATAAGGTAGCTTGGATGAAGCTATTGACACCTCATCCGCTTCCAAAGAAGAAGGTTGGTGAGTTCATCAAAGGATTGGACACCTTGCTCATTGCTGAGGAGGTAGACCCATACGTTGAGCTACACATCAAAGCATTAGCCAAAGACACCAACCCAAGCCTCAAGATTCTAGGCAGAATGGATGGAACCCTACCAAGGGAAGGTGAGCTCAGCCACGAGATGATTGATGAGAAGATCTCTGAAATTCTAGGTATGCCGAAAAAGCCTACAGAGAGAGCAGAGATCGAGGCAGAGAAAGACGAGCTATTGTTTGATAGAATGCTAACCATGTGCGCAGGGTGCCCCCACAGATCAAGCCTCTATGCCTTGAAGAAGGCGGTCAAGGAAGTAAAAGGCGACCTGATGAATGTGGTTGTAAACGGCGACATCGGCTGCTACGGACTAGCACACGCGCCACCAATGGCTTTCGAGGACACATACTTCGCCATGGGCGCAAGCATCGGCGTCAGCCAAGGTATGCAACAAATGGGTGTAGACACCATCGCATGGATAGGCGACGGCACATTCCTCCACGCAGGTATCCCAGCTCTACAGAACGCAGTACACAACGGCGCAAACATCAAGATAGTTGTAGCCGACAACGCCGCAGTTGCCATGACCGGGTTCCAGACCAACCCCCAGATGGGGGTCACAGCCACAGGAGACAAGGTAGACCCCATAATGATCGAGGATATTGCTAGAGCATCAGGCGTCAAACACGTAGAGGTTGTAGACCCATACGACCTAGACGCAGCTGAGGCAGCCTTTAAACGCATGCTTGAAGCCGAGGGCGTTGCAATGGTCATCAGTAGAAGAGTATGCGCCATGGTAGCTGTACGCAAGATGCGTCCAGAGCGTCCACCAGTCTACGTTGTAGACCCTGAGAAATGCATCGGCTGTAAGCAGTGTCTGAATAATTATGGTTGCCCAGCTCTGATGTGGAACGAGGACGAGCGAAAAGCCAGCATCGATACCACTCTCTGTATGGGATGTGATAGCTGTGCGCAGGTATGCCCAGTTGGCGCAATAGGGAGGCGAGACTAATGAACACATTCAAGATAGTCGTCGCAGGTGTAGGCGGACAAGGAACCCTACTAGCTTCAAGACTTTTAGCTGAGGCAGCCATCAAAGCTGGTCTTCATGTTAAGATCGGTGAGACATATGGTATGGCTCAGCGTGGTGGACCCGTAATGGGACACATCCAGATCGGTGGCGAGACCAATAACCCCCAGATCAGGAAAGGAGAAGCCGATGTTCTCATAGGCTTCGAGCCGGCTGAGGCAGTACGCAGGGGAGTTACTTATCTGAAGAAGGACGGGTTAGCTTTGATTAACACCCGTAAGACGGCTCCTGTTGAGGTTGTCAGCGGCATGATGCCTTATCCAGATATGAAGAAACTCATGGCTGTGCTTGAGAAGGTGACAAAGAACATCCACACCTTCGACGCAACGGGCATTGCAGAGGAAGCTGGAGACCCCATTACCACAAACATAGTAATGCTTGGATCTATCGTTGAAAGCGGCTTACTCCCCTTCAGCGAGGAGATCGTAGTAGAAACTATGAAGGCTGGTCTTAAACCCCAGTTTATTGAGCTGAATATGAGAGCTTTCGAGTTAGGCAAGAAGGCTTATCACAGCCTCTAATCCTATTTTTTATTCAATAATACTTTTAGATTCAACCAATACATGGTTGATGGTGTTCCGTGAAACTCAAACTAATACTCGGCGTCATAGTGGTTCTCATAATTGGGTTAATCGGTGTCAGTATACTATCGAAACAACCAGAAACAGTACAAGATACAATTATTGAAGAAGAACCAGAGACACCGGAACCCCCAGAACCTGAGATAGAAAACAATGAACCAGAAACAATAACACCAGCAGACACCATCACAGATCCAGAAAGAGGCTACCTTCTAGGCGTCCTACCCATACCATACGATGGACAAGATTTCAACGAAGCATACAGTCTAGCATCCGAGTCCTGTCAACTGGTACCTGTGTGGGGTCGTCCATCACCTTACTGGGAGAAGGCAGCGGATCTGGAAGGGCAATGGGGACAGGTATTTGTGGAGCAACTAACCCGTGGAAACGGTATGGCTCCGCTGCTTCACTTCAGCTTCATAGATGAGAACTTTACTGTATCATCCCCTGAAGGCACAGAGTACACGCTTAGCAGCTTAGAGTGGCGGGAGGAATACAAACAAGCGGT
>JAOZIG010000302.1 GCA_026014515.1 Candidatus Bathyarchaeota archaeon
GCGTTATACGCTATCAGACCGTTTTCTGAGACCGTGAAGCCATCAACTGTTTTCCCTGTTACGAGGGTCTCAAGTTTCTTGTCCTTCACCTTGATCCTGTAGAGGTTGCAGTAGGGTGTGTCCGCTGTGTTGAAGTAGATGTATTCAGCGTCACTGCTCCAAGTTGGTCCATCTCCCGGCGTCCCTACCCTAAGATCACTGCCTACGCCCATTCCGAGGCTTCTGTTGAAACCATCAGTGATGATCTTTGTTTTCCCTCCACCACTGGACATCAAGTATAGGTCATAGTCAACTGCAAGTTCATCTGGTTGATGATGCCCCATGAATGCGACCTTATCTCCCGTTGGACTGTAGCTGTGGTTTGCGATGCTGTAGGTGGAGTCTGTGAGTTTCTCTGGTTCTCCGCCCTTAGCTGTGATCCTGTAGATGTCTGTTACTCTGCTTGTATCTTGGTCTTCATCCAAGTTGCTGATGAAGCTGATGTGTTTGCCGTCATTGCTCCACCTTGGATCACTGACATCGTATTCTCCTTCTGTGACCTGCTTAGGTTTACCGCCTGACGCCTTGACAGTGAATAAGTGGACTCTCCTACCCTCAAAGAATCCCATATTGTTAAACTTGTACCTGATTCGTTTGATGCGTTTGACATCAGATTCCGTCTTCTCCTCGGTCCAGACACGACTAGTAAACAAGATACTCTTACCATCTGGGCTCCACCGTGGACCTGAGACACCGTTCTCAGTGTCAGCAATAAGCTGAGCCTCTCCACCGGTCAAGCTGATGGTGTAGAGCTGTGTCTTCTTGTCTGGTTCTCTCCCATTACTCAAGAAAAGCAGCTTGTCTCCCTTTGGATTCCATCTTGGATATGTGTCTGAACTGGGTCCGCTGGTGAACTGGTTTAGTTTACCTGTTTCTGTATCCGCTAACCAGATGTGGCGAAGATACTTGTCCTCCTCGTGATCAATTGTGCTGTGTACAAACGCGATCTTTGAGCCGTCTGGGCTTATCTGTGGATCAGAAACAAATACAAAACTACGTAGGTCCTCGACCTTAATTCTACGCTTAGCCATACATGATAGTATTTGTGGAGTGTAAAAATTATTTGAGGAAACCCGCAGCCATAAGACGATCAGCCACAAAGCCCAAGTCAAGCTTCTCCAAGCCCTCTCTTGTCTGCAACCCTGTCTCTGGGTTCCATCCATGAAGACGATAGTACTCGTTTAGGGCTTTCTCCCATTCTTGGTGGTCTATGTGTTCTCCCTTGTATGGTCCTGATTTGATGGGTTCCTCCCAGTAGCGTTTGGGGGGATAATCATCCTTGCGGCTGAATCCTCCGTGGATTGTATTCATGGCTTTCTCGATATTATGCAGCTTACGTCCAATCCGTGTAAACTTGTCATAGTTCAAGTCCAGTCCAGTGAGGCTTGACGCTAACTCAGCGATATATTCCGCTGACTTGGGCGTAATCTCTGTCTCCCAGCTCAGTAAACCGTTATTGTAGAGGCATGTGCCTGTCATGTCTAAGATGCCTTTGAACTGTTCCTGCATGTGGACCTTGTAGGGTACGTTATCCCATGACCTGAATACGTCTGGGCTGAAGCTGTGGAGCGCTCCTCTGAGGTGTCTTCCCGCTGCTGGACTTGTGACTACACCGAATCCCCAGCCTTTACTGATTCTAACACCGTCTACACTGTCTTGTCCCTTAATATGAATAGCATAATCGATTGAGTCTCCTCCGAGTTTCTCAGCAGCAGCCTTGACACCATCAGCGAGGAAATCACCGAAGCCCTCACGATACGCAAGCTTCTCCAATAGGGCCAGCACAGCGTCATGGTTGCCCCATGTTAGCTCCAAGCCATCAGTGTCTTCCTTGGTGAGTAAGCCCTTTTCGTATGCTTCAAACGCCCAAGCTATAACAACTGATGCGTTATCACCGTCCAAGCCGAGTGCGTTTGTTAATAGGTGTGCCTTGATGGCTGCCTCTGGGTTATCGCAGTCTACTCTTGTGCAGAAGCTATTGCTGCTGTTGTTCCACCAACCCTCGCCCTTGACCTTGTATGGTCCTTCTGGTACGTCCATCCAAGGCATGCAGCCCACTGGGCAACCGTAACAGGCTAGAATCTTCTTACGGTAGGGTTTGATGGTGTCTCCTGCTACCTTCTTGATCTTCTCAGGCTCCCAGTAACCATCCTGACCGTTTCTTACAGGTCTGAAACCCGCCTCCCAAGCCGCGCTACCATAATAGCTCTCAACCCCATAGTAGCCATCCTTACGGTATAGTTTCGCCTTGGGGAAGGTCTCTATCTTGGCTCGTGCTGCGTCAACCGCCCTGATGAATCGTTCAGGCTCAGCCACAGTAATAGGCAAACTTCCCCTTGCCGCCACAGCCTTGAGGTTCTTGCTCCCCATAACCGCACCGACACCGCTACCGCCAGCCGCCTTAGCCCTGTCAGAGATGACACAGGCTGATCTTACCTTGTTCTCACCAGCCGGACCGATACCGATCACCCTTACCTCGTTATCATTTTCAAACTCTCTGATGGTTCGCTCGGTGTCCCACGTGGTCTTACCCCATAGCTCAGAGGCGTCCCGTAGCTCTGCTTTCCCATCATTAAGCCAAAGATAGACAGGTTTAGGTGATTTACCCTTGAAGATCAAGTTATCGTAACCCGCGTACTTCATCTCGGCGCCAAAGTGACCACCACAGTTCGCAGACCCTACACCCTTTGTGAAGGCATTTTTGGTATCTATGCTGACGCGGCTGCAGAAGGGTGAGAGGGTTCCAACCAGTGGACCTACTCCGATGGTGAATATGTTCTCTGGCTCTAGGGGCTTTGCTTCTACTGGTAGCTCGTTGAAGAGTATCCACTCGTTGATGCCTCTTCCTCCCACCCAGTCCAGATACTTCTCAGTAGACTCCTCAACCAGTTTGCCCTCTGTGAGGTCTACCCTTAGAACCTTGCCCCCGTATCCATGTGGTTTCATCTTTTTACTCCCCTCGCCCCATAGGCGCAGTACTTAACGCAGAGAGGGATCTCCTCACCAGCGCAGAGATCGCATGTGCTGTCAATGCTCATAGTGATAACGGCTGTATCATTGTCCCTGCTGATGTGTGTGCTTGATTTTGATGGATCAAATGCCTTATGCCCCGTGTGGTGAAAACCGCAGGCGGCTTCGCATATTCGGCATCCTTGACACTTGGTGGGTGAGAGAAGTATCATGGCTCCTCAGAGTGTCTCATGGATTAAAAAATATTGGACCAGTGGCAAACATGACAAATATCTTGAACACATTGAATAACTGAAAACCCTTGAACCTAGACGCCTATGCATTCAAAACAGCAACAGAAGCCGCCGAAGCCATACGCGTAGGCGAGACCACCAGCACCACGCTAACAAAATACATCCTAGCGAGAATAGCCAAATACAACCCAAAGCTAAACGCCATAGTCTCACTGATGCAAGACCAAGCCTTACAGCGTGCCCGTGAAGCAGATGAGGCACTGAGCAACGGCATCAACTGGGGGTCACTGCATGGCGT
>JAOZIG010000120.1 GCA_026014515.1 Candidatus Bathyarchaeota archaeon
CATGAAATAAAACCTAATACAATAATAGACTCGCCTGTATCTACAGCAAATCTAGGACAAACACTTCTAGATGCACTGAAAATAGATGCTAAACTAGGCAATTCTTCTCTTTGGAACTTGTTAAAACAGAAGGTATAACACCATTCTTGTTTATATCTCCTAAGCGTACTTTTGGTTAGAGGCGGCTCTATT
Source organism: Candidatus Bathyarchaeota archaeon (assembly GCA_026014515.1). GTDB lineage: Archaea > Thermoproteota > Bathyarchaeia > TCS64 > TCS64 > RBG-16-57-9. The sequence goes on from JAOZIG010000120.1 coordinate 193, forward strand.
GAACCCTAATGTTCTTAGTCAACGATACGCGACAGATAAAATGAATCACATCTTTAGTGAACTTGGTAAGACCAGACTTGAACGAGAACTCTGGCTAAACGTGTTAAAGGCTCAGAGAGACTTGGGGCTTGATGTTCCAGATAACGTGGTTTACGCGTATGAGGAAGCTTTGGATGATATTGATCTCGGGTTGATTGAGGAGATAGAGCGACGCACCAAGCATGATGTCAAGTCCAAGATCGAGGCGTTTTGTCTCGCGGCTGGTGGGTTTGAGTATATTCATCTTGGGTTAACGAGCCGTGACCTGACTGATAACGTTGAACAGATCCAGATTCAACATGCTATGAAGCTTGTTCTAGGAAAATATGTGAGTGTTCTTAGGCATCTTGTTGAGAAAGCTGACGAGTATCGTGGAATCGAGTTAACTGCACGTACCCATCATCAGGCTGCCCAGCCTACGCTTCTGGGGCGGCGTTTTGCTATGTGGGCTGAGGAGTTATGGGTTCACCTCTTTGAGTTTGAGGCGTTTATCGAGTCTTATCCCTTCAGGGGTATCAAAGGCGCGGTGGGCACCCAGTTTGATATGGTGAATCTTTTAGGGTCTCAGGAAAAGGCGTTGGAGCTCGAACAACACATCGCAAAGATGTTTGACTTCAAGAATGTACTTGACTCTACTGGACAGGTGTATCCACGCAGCCTTGATTATAAGTTGTTGAGTCACCTTGCAGCGTTATCTTCGGCTTGTGAAAACTTCGCCAAGAGCATGCGGTTGATGGCTGGATACGAGTTAATGACCGAAGGCTTCAGAAAAGGACAGGTTGGAAGCAGCGTCATGCCCCACAAAATGAACACACGGAGCAGCGAACGCATCTGCGCATTCAGCGAGCTACTCAAAATGTACGCAGATGGAGGCTCAAGACTCGCTGGCGACCAGTGGGAAGAAGGAGACGTAAGCTGCAGCGCCATACGTCGCGTATTGATTCCAGATGCTTTCTATGCCTCTGATGGTCTTCTTGAGACAACTCTCACGGTCTTGAACCAAATGGGTGCTTATCCAGCTGTCATATCCAAAGAGGTAGATCGTTATCTTCCCTTCTTAGCCACTACAGAGATTCTGGGTCTTGCTGTTCAGCATGGGATTGGTCGTGAGAAGGCGCATAGCCTGATCAAGAAGCATGCAATCGCTGAGGCTTTACGGATGCGTGAAGAGGGAAGCGATTCCAATAGATTAATGGATAAGCTATGTACCGAGCCGGAGTTCAAGGAAGCTGGGATAACAGAGGATATGCTTTCTGGTGCCTTGAAGGACAAATCTCATTTCCTAGGTAACGCTGATGCACAGATTACTGCTGTTCAACTGAAAGCAAACTCATTGATAGAGAAATACGCAAAGGCGGCTGGTTATGAGCCAGGGGACATCCTCTAGCTACTCTGAACCAGCCCTCAGATACATTACCATTGCTGCCGCGATGAATACAACTACTAGTAAACCTACTAGCATATGAGGTACTGGCAGTCCCGCTAGTGGTGCCTGCGCTATTTTAGTCATGTAGGGTGTTGCGACGTATATTCCCGCTGTTAATCCACCTGTTATCACGACTAACATGACTAGGTATCCAACTTGTCCACGTGTGATGTCGTTGATGTCTTGTTCGTCTGCTCCTCTTCCCCTCAGTTCATCTCTGACGTACCTGAAGCGCACAGTGTATCGGAGCAGAAGATATGTTATCTGTAGTAATAGTCCGACTCCGAACACCCATAGGTGGGTGACTCCGGGGGTTGGTGTGAGATCGAATATGAGTCCCACCCAGTTGAATGTGCTAAAGTCGAGGACGCTTGGGAAGAACATAAGCATGTTGAGGCTGAAGAGGCGCCCGAACCAGATCTCGTCTCCTTTCCTCCAGAAAGTAAAACAGACAAATAATACAGCTACTATTATGGCGATGTTAAAGTATGGTAAATATGGCTGTACAAGTGGACCGATTACGCTGTTGCTTATCTTGGTGAGTATCTTGTTGTAGAGTGTTGTCTGGACCATGGTTACTGCTGCCATATAGGTTGCTACGATAGCCACGAGGGCTTCCATGGTTCTTACGTATCCTTCTTTCATCCACCCACCCTCTGTCTTTGTAACGCTGTTGCGAAGCTTTCCTCGATGGGGTCCCAGTTGAGTACGGTGACTCCCATGCCTCGTAGGAACTCATAGTATGGCTTGGTGTGGTAGGTTAGGAATCCTGCGGCGATCTTTTCTTGGTCGCTTTGGGCTGCTATGTTGTAGCCTTGTACGTTGAATAGGATTATGTTTGGTCTGCCACCGACTCTGCCCATGTATTTGTGTAATTCTTTGACGCCTTCTACTATTCCCTGTATTCTTGCTCCTTCGATCATGCTGATGAGGACGAAGAGGGGCTGGGTGCCTACTATGTATCGGCGGCTGCTGTGGATGGCTTCTTTGAGGCTCTCGTTGCTGTATTTGACCTCTACGTGAAGCATCTCGCGGGTGATCTTGTATTGTTGACGTTTTCCTGTGTCCGGGTATAGTACTCTTGAGGTGTTTTTTTTGCTTGGTAGGATCTTTTCATCAGACTCAGGAATATATACCTCTGGCTCTATCTGCTCCAAGCCTGGGAGCTCTAGATCAAGTGGTTGTTTGTCTTTTTTCTCGAATGGGCCTTCCCATTGGCTTGCGTCGTGGTTGTATATGCAGAACCCGACCCTGCAGTCTCTTTCTAGGTAGAAGTTTGTGAACCCTAGTGCTGCCCTGATGGCGTACTCCATGGTGTTGTTCACTGTGGTTCCCAGTGCCATATGGACGGCGCTGTCTAGGAATATCCAGACTACTTTTTTGCCTTCTTTCTCAAAGTCGTTTACCATAAACTTGGGGTTATATATGCTGAGGTGTTTGGCGGTTGCCTTCCAGTTAATATCTCGATAGTTGTCACCGCTGTCATATTCCCTGATTTCCTTAAAGTCAGTGGTGGGTATTCCGAATCTGAATCTGGCATCCATGGGCATGGGGATTCTGCTGATGCTCTTATGGTTCTTTATCTTACGTACAAACAATGGTTGGGGCTGGACAATGATGGCTCGCTTTGCGTCAAGCACCCCGAGTACGTTTGCGCTTACCTGTAATGGGTGTCTTACTTCATAGTTTACCTGTCTGACGTCAAAGTAGCCTCTTTTCGCGCAGAGAGCCCTATAGCTGAGGTCGATTGTCTTTGGTCTGAGTCCTTTCCATGTTGCCTTGAAGTTGTTTCCCTCTTCAAGGGCGAAGCTCTTGGGGAGGCTGTCGCTGACGGTGACTATTCCGGGGCCGCCGTCGATTGTGATTTGTATGCTGTC
>JAOZIG010000072.1 GCA_026014515.1 Candidatus Bathyarchaeota archaeon
TCCCTGAGCATCCCAGAGCGTAAAACGTAGTCTATTTCATCTGTTACATGTCGGCTGAAGGATGGTCTGCATTGTTTTATCCTCGCCTCAACTGGCTTCAACACGCTGTCAATGCGTAGCATAACCTACTCCCCTGTAGATGAAGCCATTCTCAAGACACTCCTCTGGACTAAATAATCCTCGTCCATCAACAATGGTCCTCGTTCTCATCATCGACGCGATACATTCAAGCTCCAATTCTCTATACGCGCTATGTTTTGTCATCACCACCAAGCAATCAGAGCCGAGAACCGTGTCAATCAAAGGCTGAGACTTCACAGATTCATGACTAGAAACATAGGGGTCATGAACCTTCACTGATCCACCGAGAAGCTCCAACAGCCTCAGCGTCGGGCTATTCCTTGGATCACCCGTATCCTCCTTGTAGCTTAACCCCAGAACACCGATCTTGGAGTCAACAATCTTTCTACCAGCTTCCTCCAATACCTCATCTATCAACTGTCTCACCACCTCTGGCATCAAGTCATTAACCCTCCTAGCCGCAGGGATAACCTTGGGCATATAACCTAGCTCACTTTTCTTCAACCCATGAAGAAGCAGATACGGATCTTTTGGTAGACAGTGTCCGCCTACACCTGAACCCGGTGTAAGAATATTCCTATACGGGTTATCAGGACCCGGACGCAACGGTAAGCTGTTCACCATCTCACGAACCTCATAAAAATCCACACCCAGACAGCTACAGATCAACGCCGCCTCATTAGCAAAAGCAATGTTCACATCACGGTGGCTGTTCTCCACCAGCTTTGACACCTCAGCTGTCAATAAGTCGGTCTTGAATACCTCTGCCTCACAGAAACCCGAATAGAACTCGGCGCCACGCTCCGCACAAACAGGAGAATATCCACCAACTATCCGAGGCAACCTTAACAGGTTCTCAACTAGCCGCCCCGGTGTGACTCGTTCATAGCAGAAGACCAGATTGAAATCAATACCCGCTCTTAAACCGCTTTTTTCCTCAAGAACAGGCCTAACAAGCGTCTCCGTTGTATATGGAGGAACAGTGGACTCAAGACACACAAGTGTCCCCGGTGACAGGTTCTCACCTACTTGTCTGCAAGCTGCCTCAAGATGTCCTAGATCAGGCTCCTTTGTATCTGTAACCGGTGTCTGAACCGTGACCACCACCACATCAGAGTCCAGTATCTCCCCGTAATCATCAGTCGCCCAGAACCCCCCTGAATCCACAGCATCAACCAACAGCTCATCAAGCATTGGCTCCTCACCCCCAATAGGGGACTTGCCAAGGTTCAGCCAGCTAATCTTCCACCAGCTACGCTGCGAACGCCTCTGAATCCCCGCCACAGTATATCCCTTTGAGGCGAGAACCACTGCCAAGGGAATCCCCACATAGCCCATGCCAACTACACTAACTTTCATCATAATTCCTCCAAAAACATCACTCGCCCAGTATCAGCGCTCCTTAGGGCAGCCTCACACACCCTTAACGCATCCACTCCATCCACTCCCGTCACACTAGGTTTCCGCTTCTCAAGAATCGCCGACGTGAAATCGGATAACTCCAGATACAGTGGCTCCCTGTACCAGTTCAGAGGCTGATAGATGTGATCATCCTTCTCAACCCGAAGTTCCTGAGTCGTATACTCCACATCGATAATACCCTCCGAGCCAGTGATCGTCAACGTCCTAACCCGCTTTGGCGTCAACCAGTTTGTCTCAACGAAGCCGCTCCGCATACCAGAGTATCCCAGCACCATATTCGCATAGTCCTCAAAGCAGTGATTATGGGCACCAGCGCGGGCATAGACACTCTCCGGAGACTCTCCCATGATATAGTTCATGACATCCACATCATGTATCCCAAGGTCCTTCACTACACCCACATCGCCTATACGGCTGGGTCTGCGAGTCACCCGCCGAGTATGAATGATGAGAACTTCCCCGATATCACCACGGTCAACGGTTCTCTTGGACTCCTGAACCGCGGGATTAAATCTTTCAACAAAGCCCACCGAGAGAAAAACCCCATAATCCCTAGCCTGTTTGATCAAACTCTCAGCCTCGGCGACATTATCTGTCATGGGTTTCTCGACAAGCACATGCTTACGGGCAGTCAAGGCCAATGAAGCAACCTCATAATGCGTCACAGTAGGTGTACAAACAGAAACAGCGTCCACATCCGCCTCATCCAGTAGCCTCTCTACCGAACTGTAACCTTTACAGTGAAACCTCTCAGTTACGTTTTGCACCCTTCTCGGGTCAAGGTCCGCCACAGCCTCCAGTCGCACACCGGGTATCTCACTGTAGACCCTTGCGTGGTGGTATCCCCATGTGCCACAGCCTATGACAGCTACGTCTAGTTGCTCCATAAGCCTTTAATGAAAAAATATACTACTAATTAACTGTTACTAAAAAATGAAAGAAGATTAGTTGTACTTGTCCAGTATCTCACGTATCTTATCCGAGATAGGAATCTCTGCTCGTTTGAAACCAGCAGGGTCCTTAAACATTGGACGCGTAGCGTCAATACCTACCTTGCATCCAAGCTCTTTTTCTTGGTCTCCAGCAGGATCAAGACTACTAACACGAGCACCGGGCACAAGCAGAATATCCTCATCACCCTTGAACCGTGTCGCGATAGCCCACTCCACCTGTTCCATGTCATAGGGATCGATGTCGCTATCAACTACCACCGCATGCTTCAAGCTGGGGTGTGCCGCGAAGATCGCCATCAAGACATTCTTGGGATCTCCCTCACGGAACTTCTCGAAACTAACTACACAGTGAAGCCATCCCATGCCTCCCACGGTCATATTGACTCCCCGTACATTGGGCACCACGTTTCGTACATATTCCCAGATACGTGGCTCCCTCGGCATCCCCATCAAGAGCCTGTGCTCGCTACCACTAGGTAATAACCCGTGGTACAGGTAGTTCTTCCTGTGCATTACTCCTACAAGTTCTATGACAGGCTGCTGGCGTTGAACATCAAAGGTACCTGAAAGGTCCACGAATGGACCCTCCGTTGTGTTCTCGTCAAGCTTTAGCTTGCCCTCAAGAACTAGCTCCGCGTCAGCTGGTGCCAAAGCGTCAACATGTTCACACTGCGTAAGCTTCAAGGAACCATCAAGAAGCCTGTTGGCTACATCAAACTCGCTTGTACCATAACTTGCAGGCATAGCCGCAGCCATCAAAGTAGCTGGATGATGACCAATGGTTATCGCTATATCAAGGGACTTGATTCCTTGTTCTCGTGCAACTTGGGTAATCCTGTACAAGTGCCTTGGAACAATACGAATCGCCAAACGTTTATCATCTAAAACCAGCAGCCTGTGGAAGCTTACGTTCTCATGTTCACCATTTGGTCCCTTGGTGTGTAGAATACCAGAGGTAATGTATGGCCCCGGATCGCCATCAAAGTGGGTCAAAACAGGTATAGCATCAAGGCTTCCCTCTTCAACCACTTGTTTGACTGGACCTGTTTCAACTATAT
>JAOZIG010000304.1 GCA_026014515.1 Candidatus Bathyarchaeota archaeon
TAGGGGCTTAGAAAGGCGCTCCAAAGCCATAACCTGCTCCGATACCGATGCCGAGCATAGCAAGGGCCATCATAACCACCACTAGAATGACTACAGCCAAGATGGATACGATAAATGCCTTCACCCAGCCAGTCTCATAGTATTTCTTCACTAAATACAGGTAAGCTATGAGCTGAACCAGTCCAGCTAACTCTCCTCCCAAGAACATGGCTATAGCCGCATTTAACACCGAGCCGAGGACCGTGATCCAAACCGCGTCCATGAATTTTGCCCGTTCAGCACCTACGATGAATCTGCCTGCAAGCCATAGAGCAGGTGCCTGTACAATGATGCCTACTATGATTGTTCCGATAAGATCCGTATACTGCATGGTAGTTTTTTTACTAGGGTAAGTTATGAAGCTTATCCCAAAAAATCAATATATTCTACGCAAACGATAAACAACCCACATTGAAGGGTAAAATACTACTCACAGGCTACGAGCCATTTCTCGACTTCAAACGAAACCCAAGCCTAGAAGCATGCAAACTACTGGATGGCATGACCTACAACGACTACGAAGTAGTGGTCGAGGAACTCCCCATGCGATACAAAGAGATACGAACTATTATCAGGCAACTTGTTGACAAACACCAACCAGTCGCAGTAATAGCAACAGGAGTCTCCAGCAAAGCACCTGACATCTGCGTTGAACGAGTCGCAATAAATGTTGGTAGCACTGATGGTGGGCCTAATTTTGGTTACGATACTCTTGATCAGGTTTTGAACACTGATGGTCCAGCGGCTTACTGGTCTACACTTCCAATTAGGGATATAGTTGAAGCTATCAAATCAAAGGGTATACCGGCACGAATCAGCAATTCAGCTGGGACTCAAGGCTGTAATCTGGTGTTTTATCACTTGATGGATTATTTGGCGGAGAAAGAACTCGACATCCCAGCTGGGTTTATACATGTTCCCAGATTACCTGAGAACGCAGTTGGTATCATTAATCCATCCATGAGTCTTTTAACCTCAGCGAGGGCGCTTGAAGAGGCAGTTAGCCTTGTGGCTGACCGTCTCTGAGTGCAACTTCTTATAACAATCTTTGTTGAAACTTCTTTTGTGCGAAGGGATTATCTCCGTAACGCAGTTGCCATTCTAGCCTTTAGCTTGGTTACATCAGCTTTCATGATGTTTAACTTAAATCTGGATAACATGGGAGTGTATCTCTACCTGAAACTCATCAGTTTTGGAGTGGTACCTGCCACAATCTGCTTCAGCTGGCTTTACTTGTGGAGAAACGAGCCTAATCCCTTCATGTTTCTCAGCAACTATAACAGTCTAACCCAAGCGCTATTCGTGGTACTCAACCTAATCAGGGTCCCCTTTGCTAGACTAGGCTTCTTTGGATCAGCCTACATACTGCTATCAATTGCCTTGATCATTGTCTATCAGACCAACTGGGCATACAGCAAGATCGGGTTCTTCATCTCAGGCGGCTTGATCCTCCTGAACGTGGTCTTTGCGTTTGGGCTCATAATGACCACGTTTGAGCATGTTCACCCATTCTTCTTGGATGCTGGACCCGGGTTGATGGCTGTAAGCGATTTCATTACTGAGGTCAGCGTCATGGGCTCCTTGCTTGTTGCTAGTAGTCAACTCTATTGGCATGAGATATTGAAGACCCGTCGTGAACAAGAGATGATTGAGCGTATCTTCGCAGAACTGGACGCCGAAGACTAGTTTATTGCTGGAATTATGAATCTCTCGGGGAGGTTCACGTTATAATCATAGGTCTCTGGGGTTCCACCAGTCAACACGATTATCAAATCATGCTCTGGATAGACCCTTATGAATTGCCCCATATACCCCATCGCAGTGTAGTAGTCTTCTCCAACCCACCATTGATACCCATAGCCATCAAACAGGTTCGCATCAATCCTATGCCTTGTAGCCTCTTTCACCCAGTTCGATGATATTATCTGTTTACCATCCCATTCACCCTCGTTCAGGAACAGGAAACCTATCTTGGCCATCTCATGGGGTGTAAAGTATATCTTGTTATATCCCCAGTTGCGACCCATAGTATCGTTATCCCAACTATCCAGTGATATCCCCAGGGGATCAAAGAGATATTCCTCACCATACTCCGCAGCTGGGACTCCTGTTTTCTCTGTAATTATGCAGCTGAGAAGATGGCTTACACAGTTGGTGTATTCAAACCTAGAGCCGGGCTCAAACACCATAGGATGATCCAGTGCATACTGAACCGCGTCAGGTGCATCATGAAGTGGTCCAAGGTTCTCCCATTCATAGAGCCAGCTGTCTCGTGCATCGAAGCCTGCTGACATCATCAGTAGGTCTCTGAGGGTGATGGACTCTTTCCGCTCATCAAGGTTAGATGGTGTAATATCTGGAAATATATCCAGTAGACGTGTGTCTAGGTTCGGGATTAAACCATTCTCGTGGGCTATGCCAAATATCGTTGAGACGACGCTCTTGGTACAGCTATAGATGATATGCGGAGTTTCCTTTGTATAATCGTTGAAATAATCCTCGAAAACAATGTAACCGTTCTTTACTATTACCACGCTGTCTGTTTGAATGTTTGAAGACTGGGACTTGATATCCTCCACCATATCATCAAGCATCATGCTATCCAAACCCATCTCCTCTGGAGAAGCATATCTCCACTCATCAGTCGGCCAGTATGATGGTATACTTCTAGGTTTTACCGGTGGACTAAACTCCATTCCTGTGATAAACTGTTTTATTCTCTTCTCAGAGAACTCGTATGAGCCAGGGTATCGCAGATGGAATGGTACTATGATCCTACCATAGGGGTCTCTGAATGCACACACTATCCCCGGAACTGTAAATTCCCCTGCGTCGAGGTCTACGTAACAGTAGTCCACCTTTTTTTCACCGATCTGCATCGATTGTATCGTTTGAAATGAGTAACTTGGGTTCTCTTCCTTCGCTAACTCTATGATGAACTCAATGGCCTGCTTTGTTGTTCCAGCCTTATCTGTAATCCAGAAAACACCATATAATTCTAAATCACCGGTTCTGGATTCAGCTTGAACGCCTCCATCCCAATAACTGGGAATCCAGTTTGTGGGGGTGCTTGATGTTACTTGATAGGAGGGGGGATATCGAAACTTTATTCCATATTGTTCTATCGTGTCCCAGTTTGATGGTGGGCTGTCTTTGTGGAGCCATATGTTTCCACCGGTCACTATGAGACACACCACCAGCAGTGCGATAGTTTCCCGGTTTTCATTTATGGTCTCCATCTCTTTTCACTATATGTATTGTAGTATGGGTTTGGGGTACTTGCGTTTGAGCTTCTCATACTCCCTGCACAGATACCAGAGCACCACTATCCCTGCCCCCCAGAACGCTAAGGTTGGACCTAGCTCAAGGTAGAATGGTGGTGCTCCATCTGATGGCGCGAAATCAGGCCAACGAGCCCTGTAGAGCCACAGGTGCACTAGGTAGAAGAACAAGGGGTTACGCCCAATGG
>JAOZIG010000025.1:0-405 GCA_026014515.1 Candidatus Bathyarchaeota archaeon
TAGGTATGTGCATGCCAATGGAGGCTATCTGCCCGCTGATCATAGCGATACAGATAGGCTGACCATAACAGGTGTAAATACCTATAATAGAGACCGTGAGGTCTTCTTTGGTGCAAATTCGTTGCCTTACAATTTCAAATGTAGGGTTCAGTTGTATATTAGATTAGGAATCGATATGCAAATTCCAACGCTTGCACTCATTGGTACTGCAGTAGCAGGAGCATTTGCTATGCTCTTTGGCCTTCTTGCTACAGAAGGCAAAGTCCCTGACGCATTCAGTCAGGGCGGATCCCACGATTATTTCACTCGTCACAATAGGAGAGTGAATTATGATGATGTGAAGGAACCCCACATTTTTGAGAATGTGGTGGATAGTTTTAAAGCTATCCCAACCACTTGGACCAC
>JAOZIG010000025.1:505-2972 GCA_026014515.1 Candidatus Bathyarchaeota archaeon
TGAGATGGGGATGGACTCAGAGAATGCAATCTTATTTGGCCTCCTACGCGCCCCATATCTACCGAGGACAACCGTTCTTTTTGATGGATGATCTCTTCCAGGTCAGAGATGCGCAGACCATTGCTCGCTCTGTTTCAGAGTTCATCACATGTGCCAACACGGCACCTGCCCCGTTAGATATGGCAGCTGTGGAGGACAAGGGAAAAGTGAATTTCACTTCCCCAGTCATATTTGTAACCAGCAATGTTGACTCACTTGTGGCTGCAGGCCTCAAGATGGCATCTTTTGATGCCTTGGGACGGCGAATCTCTCTCGCCTTAGAGGTTGAGATGAAGAAGAAACTTTCGAAAGGAAGTACTCCCACCGTAATGTCAGACTACACTGACGCATGGAGCTTTAAGCCCCTACGCGCTATCGGTGATCCTGATAATGGTGGTGTTCGGTTGCCCCAGTTTTCGTCATACTTCGATACAGATGCTCCTTTAGACATCTGGCAAGTATGCGATAAGATCGTCAACCAAATCAAGGCGATGAGTTCAGAGCAGACCTTTGCTCAGAGAATTCAGTTTGATTTCGATGATGATGTTCCTGTCGTTGCCGATCTTGGCAAGGCTAAGGAAAAACTCGAGAGTGTTGCTAACATTTTTGAGAATGTGGTGGATAGTTTTAAAGCTATCCCAACCACTTGGACCACCACCACTACTAAGGTGGCTGAATCTCAGTGTTTCTTCGGAGATGCTGATTTAGAGGATACTGAACAGTTCCTCTCTTACGACCCTAATGAGGTTGCCTTTGTTGATGGAAACGTCACCGAAGCATCTTTGTATCTAACCCCTGCCCAATTGAGATGGGGATGGACTCAGAGAATGCAATCTTATTTGGCCTCCTACGCGCCCCAGAACATAATGTTTGATCAAAATCATGCATTGTGGAGATTGCGAGAGAGGACTATAGCTGTTGCCGATGCTTTTGGCAACATCGACAAGGTCGTGAATGGTCCTGTAGACCCATACCAGAGAAGACGAATAGTCTCAATTACGGGTAAAGTAGAGGACCAAATTTATGCTTATTGCCCTAAAGGCACTAAGATGTCCGCCATCCAGTTTATGAAGATGGCATATGCTACAACAGGACCATGCTTTCATTTAGCTATGTGGGACTATGTTCTACAAGTCTTGTGCAGTAAAATCCAGGGAGGATCAGACTCCCTGGCCACCATTAGGTATGTGCATGCCAATGGAGGCTATCTGCCCGCTGATCATAGCGATACAGATAGGCTGACCATAACAGGTGTAAATACCTATAATAGAGACCGTGAGGTCTTCTTTGGTGCAAATTCGTTGCCTTACAATTTCAAATGTAGGGTTCAGTTGTATATTAGATTAGGAATCGATATGCAAATTCCAACGCTTGCACTCATTGGTACTGCAGTAGCAGGAGCATTTGCTATGCTCTTTGGCCTTCTTGCTACAGAAGGCAAAGTCCCTGACGCATTCAGTCAGGGCGGATCCCACGATTATTTCACTCGTCACAATAGGAGAGTGAATTATGATGATGTGAAGGAACCCCACATTTTTGAGAATGTGGTGGATAGTTTTAAAGCTATCCCAACCACTTGGACCACCACCACTACTAAGGTGGCTGAATCTCAGTGTTTCTTCGGAGATGCTGATTTAGAGGATACTGAACAGTTCCTCTCTTACGACCCTAATGAGGTTGCCTTTGTTGATGGAAACGTCACCGAAGCATCTTTGTATCTAACCCCTGCCCAATTGAGATGGGGATGGACTCAGAGAATGCAATCTTATTTGGCCTCCTACGCGCCCCATATCTACCGAGGACAACCGTTCTTTTTGATGGATGATCTCTTCCAGGTCAGAGATGCGCAGACCATTGCTCGCTCTGTTTCAGAGTTCATCACATGTGCCAACACGGCACCTGCCCCGTTAGATATGGCAGCTGTGGAGGACAAGGGAAAAGTGAATTTCACTTCCCCAGTCATATTTGTAACCAGCAATGTTGACTCACTTGTGGCTGCAGGCCTCAAGATGGCATCTTTTGATGCCTTGGGACGGCGAATCTCTCTCGCCTTAGAGGTTGAGATGAAGAAGAAACTTTCGAAAGGAAGTACTCCCACCGTAATGTCAGACTACACTGACGCATGGAGCTTTAAGCCCCTACGCGCTATCGGTGATCCTGATAATGGTGGTGTTCGGTTGCCCCAGTTTTCGTCATACTTCGATACAGATGCTCCTTTAGACATCTGGCAAGTATGCGATAAGATCGTCAACCAAATCAAGGCGATGAGTTCAGAGCAGACCTTTGCTCAGAGAATTCAGTTTGATTTCGATGATGATGTTCCTGTCGTTGCCGATCTTGGCAAGGCTAAGGAAAAACTCGAGAGTGTTGCTAACATTTTTGAGAATGTGGTGGATAGTTTTAAAGCTATCCCAACCACTTGGACCAC
>JAOZIG010000025.1:3072-3503 GCA_026014515.1 Candidatus Bathyarchaeota archaeon
TGAGATGGGGATGGACTCAGAGAATGCAATCTTATTTGGCCTCCTACGCGCCCCAGAACATAATGTTTGATCAAAATCATGCATTGTGGAGATTGCGAGAGAGGACTATAGCTGTTGCCGATGCTTTTGGCAACATCGACAAGGTCGTGAATGGTCCTGTAGACCCATACCAGAGAAGACGAATAGTCTCAATTACGGGTAAAGTAGAGGACCAAATTTATGCTTATTGCCCTAAAGGCACTAAGATGTCCGCCATCCAGTTTATGAAGATGGCATATGCTACAACAGGACCATGCTTTCATTTAGCTATGTGGGACTATGTTCTACAAGTCTTGTGCAGTAAAATCCAGGGAGGATCAGACTCCCTGGCCACCATTAGGTATGTGCATGCCAATGGAGGCTATCTGCCCGCTGATCATAGCGATACAGAT
>JAOZIG010000377.1 GCA_026014515.1 Candidatus Bathyarchaeota archaeon
GCTAATTTCCATTTTTCAAATTCATCCATAATTTTCACCTGATAGGAAAAATTATGAATTAGTTTTCTTTAAATACCCCTTTTGTTCAAGTCCTTCTTCTATTAGTGTTGAAGCAGCATCATCGGTCTTGGTTCCTTCTGTATCAGCATACTGTTTCAAGGAATCATTAATGTCATTAGCTATCACAATTCTCAATGTTGTTACAGCAGCTTGTTCTCGACCTTTTTCAATAATCTCAGCTGGTTCAGCATCCATCATTTTCTTTGCTACATTTAACATTCGTTTTTGTCCTTCACCACTCATAGTCCGCATTTCTTTAGCATATGCTATTGCTGCTTCCTCATCAATACCTCCTTCATAGGAAACTGCAGCTTCTTGGGCACGTTTTGCTGTTTTCAAATCGACAACACCTTTATCAACGAATTCTTTGAGGGGTTCTATTAATTGATCATAATGTACGTAATCAGATACCGTTGAGTAGTTTAATCCAAGTTTTTCTGCAACAGCACGTATAGTACCATATTTCCGATATAAAGCAGTACAAGCATCTATGTAATCTTCTCTAGAGGGCGGAGTAATTGTAATATTTTCTGTAACAGAAATTATTTTTCTTTCATATTCGTCTAGATCTTTTTCTAGAATATTAGCTCGAATTGTGTCGGCTCCAATTTGTTTATGAGCCAAAAATCTTCTTTGACCAGCGATTAATTCATATTTTCCTTCCTTATTTTCGACGACTGTGATTGGATTCAATAAACCTACAGTTCTAATATTCTCAGCCAATTCATCTATGTTTTTCTCCACATTTCTAGTTCTAAATTGACCAATACCAATCTCGATTAAATCAAGAGGAATATCTTTTGTTTCTTTTATCTTAGCAATTGGATCAGACATAACTAACACTGAATATTATTATTCACTAAATTGATATTTATTATTTTGTAAAAAAAGAAATTACTTTTTTATTATATATGAGGATTAGGTGCATATTTTGTCTATGGCGTCATCAATGACAAGCTGTGGCTCCATGTACTGTCTGATGACATACGCATCATACCCAGCCTTCTCGTCACGATACTGAGCCGCCTCAACAGGACCAAGACCCAAGACCACACCAGGAGCACTACTATCACCCACCAAAGGACCAACAGACCCAGTAGGAGTAGCAGTCAATCCATAATCCGTAACCACCCGGATACTGGGATACCCAGGCAACGTAAACACGCCACCATCAGCACCAATCCTAGCCACACCAGCATGAACCAAGTCACGGACATAAGTATTGGTCACAAACTTACCCCACAGCCCAGGATGCATTGCCATGAAGTCTGGCTCGTATCCTTTGCCTTCGATGTACTCGATGCTTGCCCTGATTGCCTCGAATGGGTTTGTATCGCTGTCTGGTGGCGTTGTCATGGCTCCCCAGTCACTGTAGGCGGTGCCTGATACCTTCTCAGTACAAGCCTCCGCTATCTCAGCGATCTGCTTGTTCTCCATGCGTGCAAGGTCACGTGCAGCATCGTTGACATGGAGTGCCAGTATATCGTGGGCGCTTTTCTTGGCAGCCTCATCACTGACCACCACATGCACAACGTTCTTCCAGAGATCAAACTCCACAGCACTATAACTCTGCGAAGCAATCTCAGCCTCCACCATGGCGGGAACCTTCTCCTGACCAGTCAAACCAGTCGCAATATCCACACGAGCCGCAAGATGATCCATCCTCACAGGACGACAGATACCTCGTAGCTTGGTTAATGGCCTCGCAGCACCCAGCACCTCATCAAGAATCGTAGCCGCCTCAACACTGCTGATGTCCGTAGGCATGATCGCCTGAGCCTCATAACTACGACCAGTACAACAGTAGTACTCGTTGTTGACCGCTGATCTCCAGACCCTCATGCCTTCACCCCCAGCCATATCTTAGCCGTGGTATCACCGTCAGCCGCATCCTCGGCAAGCACGCCAACCACACCGATGTTCGTATCCAGTGCAGTCTGAACCGTTGCCTCAGCATACGCAGCAGGCGCATCACCCTTAACAAAAAGCGTAACCTCACCAGCTGTGCCACTGATCATGACGGCTTGTCCCTTCTTGCCTCCGCCGCTTCCCGAAACCTTCTGAACCTCGACACAGCCCATGAGGACACATGTGATGCTGTGGGTGCTTTCCTCGCTGTAGTCATGTGCCTCAAGACTCATCAAGAATGGTCCATTGGCTGTGCTTGGTGCGGCTAGTACTCCGTTTCCATCGTTGTAGAGTATCTCGCCTTTCTCGATATCCTCACTCGCCTTCACCGTATACTCCTCGATGACCAACAACTGCTCCTTCAATATACTACCCGCAGCCACTAGTCACCCCTCCCGAATAACCTTGTACGCGCCTCAGCCATAGCAGCCTCCAAGCCACCCAGCTCAGCCACGTGTTTGTTCTTGGGCTCCGCAGCCAACGCCGCCTCAAAGGAGCTTATCTGCTCCTTGATAGTCTCAACGCTTGCCTCCAGAGCCTGTAATCGTTCTTCCAACATTGTTTCACTCCTGGATTCTCGGCACGTAGCCGCGGGCTCCAGAGCCCTACTAGACAACGTGAATACGCCAGCCAACAACTCAACAGGCACCACACCCTCTGAGCCTATTAGCCCAGCCTGTGGATACGCGGGCACATCAATGAAATCAACGTGATCAAAGGTGAAGCTCTCCACCACCAGAAAACCCCCATCACGAATACACTGATGCGTGAAGGGATCAGTCAACCCCGTGAGATCAGCGCCACAGACACTACACCGCTCAAGGTAGCTGGTTACCACGACACTCACAGGACCCCACTCACCCGAGGTGAGACGAGCCCAAGCGGTATCATCAGTGATACTCGCTGATCCTAAAGCGTAGCCATCTGGTTTACTGACTTCAGTGAATACACCAACTTGCATAACATCGCTGTAGTGTCTGTCTGTCTTGTATTCTGGTCCGCAGCCGAGGGGCTTACCGATGAGAGTCGGCAGTGCCTGTTCCAGTGCTTTGTCGCTTACTGTCCACTTGTTACGGTTCACCGTGGTGTTCATCACATAGAAGACCGCCTCCCGGTCCCCTACGCTGTGTACGCCTGCTGTGAAGGTTAGCTCATTCATCAGGCTCAGTCTCCCAGCCCATAAGGGTCCAGACCCTGTCAGTGTCTCCGCCGATGGCTCCCTGACCGTGACTACCCCAGAGGCTAGCCACAGCAGAAGCCAACTCATATAGATCGTATGCTCTGACAGGGTTCCATACATGCTTGACCTCTGTAGAAGCCCCCATGGCTTCACCGATCCTGTGGTACCATTGATGTTCTATCTCGCGTCTGAGATACCGCTGGATACCGCCGACCACGCCATCGACATAAGCCTCAAGCTCAGCATATGCCGTAGCCCTGTTCTCCACGCGTCGTCCAAGAAGTAGTCTTGGTGTGCCGAGACCAGCCAGTATGGCTTCCTCA
>JAOZIG010000080.1 GCA_026014515.1 Candidatus Bathyarchaeota archaeon
ATTTGAGTATGCATATCAATGCTTGAACCTGTTTTTTCAGCATTTTATCAACATAAAATGAATATTCTGGATAAGCAGCAGTTACATCATGAATGTATCATCTCGTGCTTATAATAACGAGTTAGATCACTCCCGTGTCATGGCTTTCCTACGAGACCTCTACGCGGAGACCGGTGGATTAGAGAACTGGTTGCCTACTCGTTTCGAGAATAATAGCAGAAGTATGGACCCGGGTATCCAGCTCTGGTTTAACGCGGACACTCTTGTTGGGTTAGTTGTGCCAGATTCTACTCTGTTGTATTATGTCATGGTTCACCCAGATTACATTGAGCTTTACTCTGAGATGGTGACTTGGCTTGAGGCGTACAGTCGATCCACTTGGAAGGGTACACTGAGAGTCATCGAGATGGATGGCGAGACCAAGAGAGAAAACGTATTACAAGAACGTGGTTTTACTCGTGACCGGGTTTCTGGTATATTCAGGGTTCGTAACCTTTCCTCGCCGGTACCTGATTTCAAGTTACCCGAAGGATTCAGTGTAAGGTCTGTGACCCCAGACGACTTTGATGAACTGGCCTCATGCATCAGACAAGTCTTTGGTCATGGTGAATGGTTTAACAGGGATATTCTACTGGAAAACTCTGCTGCATCATACTATCACCCTGACCTAGATCTAGTGGCGGTTGATGAGGAGGGTAAGATCGCTAGTTTCTGTACCTTTAGGCTTGATCCGCCTACTGGTTTGACTGAGTTGGAGCCTATGGGGGCTCTAGCTGAGTACCGCAACAGGGGTATTGGACGTGCTTTAATCTGTGAGGGATTCAGACGGCTCAAAGAGTATGATCCCTCCATGTTGTTCATCGGTGAGGCGGCAAATACGCCTCCAGCTAACAGGCTTTATGAGTTAACTGGATTCACCGAGCGATACGATATGATCAGATGGGTTAAACCCCTATGATTTGGTACTGATTAGACGGCGTTTCTGCCATGATTAAGATCGGAAAGAAGCGTTTCTGGGGCTGGTTTCGATAAACGAAACTTGTTTGGGGCTGGGTGAGTTGACCCCCCCTCCCCCCTTTAGCTGCTGTACTCGTTTTCACCTATCTTGATCACCCATTCATCATCCATGATGACTGACGCGTAGATGAATGCTAAGAACGCTGCTAGGAACATCACTGACTCCAACAGGTCTCCTGTGAACATTAACAGATAATATCCGTAGAAGAAAAACACGGTTGCGAGGATCGTGAACCAAGGGGCTACTCTTTTCAGTAGATTCATTGTTTCACCTCGTTCATGTGGCTCTTGAATAGCCAGATACTCCTTATCATGGGTGTCAGTGTTGAATCCTTTTTTAATAAACAATTTTTACTGATTTCAAGTTAAAACACGAATAAACCGCTTGAAAAACTTCTTCAACCCATCACCCGTTGGATAATCATGAGTTTCTCAAGGTACTTCCAAAGCCAACCATCACCTGAAGAGATACTGCAACGAGTACAAGGTTACAGCTCATGGATAGAAGTCAACTTAGACAACATCGGGTATAACCTTGAACAAGCCAAGAACATATCTGGTGTCGAGATTATTCCATGTCTGAAGAAGAACGCCTACGCTCATGGAATAGCACCAGTCACAGCCTACCTCATGAGTAAAGGCGTCAAACGAGTATTGGTGGCGAAGCTCTGGGAGGCACGTGCCATACGAAAGGCTGGGTTGGACTGTGGAATCATCAATATGGACCCAGTCTACACTGATGACCAGTACAAATGGATAGTAGAGAATCATATCTCACAGGTATCATACCACAGGGAATCAGCTGAGAAACTCAGTAACACAGCCTCAGAGCTAGAAACGGATGTATCTGTCTGGGTGAAGGTGGATACTGGACTTGGGCGGGTAGGCGTAAGATGGAACGAGGCCGTGGAACTCATCGAGTACATGGCTCAGCTTCCATACCTCAGGATCGAGGGATTATTCAGCACACTTCTTGAGGATGATATGGATTTTACACAGATCAAACGCCTCAAAGAGGTAAAAAACGAACTCACAGCCAGAGGCATACAGGTACCCACACTGAGCATCGCAAGCAGCCACGGCATATTCCTCAGACCAGAAAGCAGCTTGGACGCTGTACGCCCCGGAGTAATGCTATTTGGCTGGTACCCAATGCCAGAGGCAAGAACCAAAGGAGTAGAGTTGCGACAGGCTCTCGCCTTGAAGGGGCGTCTTGAGCACGTGAAATGGGTTGACAAGGGTACACCATTGACCTATGGTGGTGCATTTGTGGCTCCCAAGCGTATGAAGGTAGGCACCATGCATATGGGCTACAGCGATGGATACCTACGACAGCTAAGCAAGAAAGGCATCGTGAATGTCAATGGCAAGATATGTCCCATCATCGGAGGCGTGAGCATAAACCACCTCATAATAGACCTATCAGACACTGACGCCGAGACAGGTGACACCGTTGACGCCATCAGTCTAACAGGTGCAAACGATGCTCATAGTCTCTGTGAGATCGCTGGAGTGGAGCCTTACCAGTTGGCAGTATGGATGAGTCCAATCACTCCGAGGGTCTATTACCTTGATGGGAAGCCAGTGGCGCTACTAGAGCCAGAGCTTTGATCACTCCCTTTATAGATGGGTCAAACGTCTCAACATAGATCAATAAATATGAAGAGTATCGAGGCGAACAACCTTGTCAAGACCTTCAACGAGTTCACAGCCGTTGATGACATCAGCTTCAGCGTCGAAGAAGGCGAGATATTCGGACTACTAGGACCCAACGGAGCCGGAAAAACCACCACCATCAGGATGCTCTCAGCCCTTATAGCGCCTTCATCTGGAAGCGCAACAATTGGCGGCTTTGATGTACAGGAGGAAGCCTTGAAGGTCCGTGAGATTATAGGCGTACTGACTGAGTCCCCCAGCCTATATGGTCGCCTGAATGCCTTGGAGAATATGGAGTTCTTCGCAAAAGCTTATGGAGTAAATGACCAACAGGCAAGGGACGACAAGATACGTGAGCTTCTTGACTTTTTCCAGCTATGGGATAGACGCAAGGACCCAGTAGGACAGTACAGCAAGGGCATGAAGCAGAAACTCGCCATAGCACGCGCCTTGATACACAGCCCAGAGATACTATACCTCGATGAACCTACATCAGGGCTCGACCCCAAGTCCAGCAAGGACATACGAGACCTCATGGAGGAACTCACCCAAAACGAACACCAGACCATACTCCTCTGTACCCACAGGCTTGAGGACGCCGAGAAGCTCTGCGACAGGGTTATGATCATCAACAAGGGCAGACCCATCTCTATATCCTCTCCCAGAGACCTGCGGAAACGTTTCAGTAGCAGTCAGGAGGTTATGGTTGGGTTAACCAGTTTGGATGATGACCTGATTGAGACCATCAGAGGGCTCGATTCTGTTATCCAATTAACAAT
>JAOZIG010000020.1:0-27282 GCA_026014515.1 Candidatus Bathyarchaeota archaeon
CACCACCACCGCCTCCACCGCTGCTGCTGCGTTGCATGCTTGGTGTTCGAGCCGTGTAGATGGGCCTGAACCAGTATGGGTATGTGCGCACGAGTTCCATCGCTGGATAATCGATTTTTAGGTTCTGCATAGCCTGAGCAACCTTGTCACCCACACCTAATGCTGTACCGTAGACGAGCCAAGCTCCCCACATATTCATGTCTTCGGGTCCATATTGTTGGAGTCTACTAAAGTCGGTTAAGTGGTTTCGGAAGGCGTCCCACTCCAGTTTCTCTCGGTAATTGTCATTCTTCCAGTATCCAAATAGGGTTGATGGGAAGATCACAGCCACGATGGACTGGACTAGTACGATTGCCCCGTATCCTGATGCTCCGAGGAATAGGTTTACTGCGTTATCATAGAACATCAGTGAGATTAATGGGGCAAATGTGAGTAAAACCGCCAATAGTATGGGCCATACTAGACGTTTACGTCCATTTGTTGTGAACTCACCCGCTACTCCGTTGTCTGTTCCCGCTACCAGTTTCTCGTATCGGCGCTTCAGATCAAGGACCTTGTGCTCGACAAAGGTATCATGCTGAGCCTCCTTGACCATCTCTGTCATGTACTCTGTGCGGACAACATTGTCTTGTGCGGATTTGTAGAGGAAGTTCATCACATCTATCTCGTATCTGTCAAGACCTGTCTCGCTGATCAAGTGGATTACTGCTTTCTCATCTTCAACCTCTACCTTGATCTTGCCTCGTTCATGGAGATCAAGTAAGGTTGCGTGGAAGCCGTCTGCATCAAAGTCTGTTGCGTCTCGTTTGAAGACGAGATTCACGATCCATGGTCTGCGTGTCTTGTTTGGAATGGTGCTCAGGAAGTTTGGGACAACAAAGTCTTTCTCCTTGCCGTATCGCTTCCACAGTAGGTATAATCCGACTGGAGCTAGGAATGTTGCTGCTTTGTTGAACCAGAAGAAGGCGCTAGCGACGATATATTCAAACCTATACACGTTGTTAGCGTTCACAGTCTGAGATTTGATGTCCTGCACTTGGCTCGGGAATCCATCAATGTGGCTCAGTGCCTCGGGGGACATGAGGAACTCGAACTCAAGCAACTCGTTTTCCGCGCTGCTACCGGTATAGATTATCCAGTTCTTGTCAGTGGATTTCTTGAGGGTAGGTGGATGTTGATATATGGTCTCGTAGTATCCTACGTCCTCGATCTCTACCCTGACATTCTGGTATACTATGTGGTCGCTTGCCAGCTTCAAGTTCAAGTGACTATACTCGTCATCGTACTCCAGCGGTGGACGCACCTGATAATAATACTTGACCGTGTACTCTCCGGGATCATAATAGTTTGGGTTATAGGCACCTGCTTCGTTCCAGTATGACATTATATGGATATTGTTGTAGCTGTAGACGTCTATTGAGTCGCTGGTGTATAATGTTCCATCATGATCCATCACATACCATAGGGTGCCTTCTGGTACCTCGATGTCCAGTAACTGGATGTGAGCGTAATTCAACTCCTCCACAGATAACGGTGCTTCCCAGTACCGGTAGAGGAAGCGTTTGTCATTGGCATTGATCTTGTAGGTGAAAGTCTCCTCAAGTCTACCATCAGCGTATAGTTTAGCACTGTACTGGGTTACTACAGCTTCACCCTCTAAACCGCCTATTAGCGTGAATACATAGGTTCCCGCTAACGCTATTACTACGGTAACTGCGACCAGTAGGAGTATCTGTCTTTTTTCACTCAACTAGTTCACCGATATGTCAGGTGGGTTCTCGATCTTTTCTTCAAACTCTAGGTATCCCATCTTTGATGCTCCTGCGTATCCCGCTAGGAGACTGCTGGGTATGGTGTCCTGCATGGTATTATACTGCTGGACGATGTTGTTGAAAGTGTACCTGTGACGCGCTATCTCGTCCTCTACATCGATAACAGCTTCCATCAGCTTCTGAGTTGTCTCTGATGCCTTTAAGTCAGGGTAAGCCTCAGCAACAGCCAGCAGGCTGCTTGTGATGGTTCTGCTTTCCTGCTCTATCTCACCGAGTTTACTTGGCGCAGCTGTATCGATTCCCTGTCTGAGCTTTGCGATGTTCTCGAATATCTCACGTTCATGCTTCACGTAGCCCTTGACTGCTCCTAGAAGCTGTTCGATCATGTCGAGGCGTTTCTTCATGGCGACCTTGGTTTGTCCCATGGTTGCCTCTGCTGCGTTCTTGTATTTTTTGAAGTCGTTGTAGATGTTGACGAATCCATAGATGATTGCGAGGATTACGCCGATCCCAATATAGACTATTGTTTGCATGGATTATTCACTAAACAGAGTATCTACAAGCCATGATTAAAACTAATCTCATAGAAGATGTTTCATACCCCAAGTCTATTCTCATACCATGACGGTTTATGCACATCAAACATGGGCCGAGCTTGAGAAACTCCTCAAGACAACCAAAACAGTACTCTTCCCAGTAGGAAGCACTGAACAACATGGACATCACATCGGAGTAGGCGCCGACTGGATACAGGCAGATGCGATAGCTCATAGAGTTGGCGAGAAATGCGGTGCACTGGTGTTACCGACTCTATGCTATGGTGTCTCAGGACATCACAAAGAGTTCACGGGCACCCTAACATTTTCTACCGAAACCTATACGCAGGCGATATATGAGATACTAGAGAGTCTTGCAAGGTATGGTGTTGAACGCGTGGTCTTTATGAATGGACACGGCGGAAACAACACAGGACTTACTCTAGCAGCCAAACGTGCTAGAGAGGATTTCGGTATGCTCTGCGCCATCTGCACATGGTGGGACATCTTAGCGAACGAGAAACTATTCGGTAACCCCGCTGAACAGCACGCCGGTTATGCTGAGACATCATTCACGCTTGCATCCAGACCAGAGGCAGTGAGAATGGAGCTTGCTAACTGTATGGCGACAAAACAAGTTGATGATGATATCCAGTTCACCAGAGCAGGCTTAGCCCGGTACAAGAATGGTATGGTTAGAATTCCATTACAGACAATTGATGTCACTGAAACTGGTTCAATGACAGAGACCCATCCAGATGATAATCCCAGCGTATTTGATTACTCGATGATTACCCCTGAGTTCGCTGAGAACCTAATGAACAAGGTTGTTGACTGGATGTGCAGCTTCATGAAAGACTTTGACGAGATGAAGATACCAGAGCAAACCATCAAGAGACCTTAAGCTCAACTTTTACCCATTCATCTTTTTCCAGTTTTAAACCACCTTTTTTCAAAGGAATAGCCTTAACGAGTGGCTGATAATTAGCCCAGAGTGTCAGTGAGAGCCCCAGTATCTTCTCGTTTTTAATCATAAAGCCATAGTTGTTTCCAGTGCCTTTGCATGATTGATGGAACCGCTCAGTTACAGTTGATATTGGCTCTCCGAGGAGTTCAATTGAGCCACTTTCAGGGGGATTCTCGATGTGGGCTCCGACCCATCCATAATAGGGTATGCCACCCTCGATTATGGCAGGTTCACCGTTTACTGTGCCCATTAATCCAGTGCAACTGGTGTCCAGTTTGATTAAAGCGTACTCTGGTTGAAGATGTACAACATTCCCAGCGATTTCTTCAAGGGGATCAGCATACCTTGCATCGATTAGGTTCAGGTTATACCCCCCTCTTGCCCTGATGGGGTCGTCTGGTTTCCTTATCTCTACGTGAAGATGAGGGGATGTACCCCAACCATAGTAACCCGACCGCAGAGTAACTCCAATAGAGTCACCAACCCTAACAGTCTCACCCAACTCAACAACTGGATCAATGTGCAGAAGCTTGGTCACGGTCTCAGGGTTATCCCTGTTACGAATGAGCACCACGGTGTCATGGTCTGACGCCTCAAAGCCATGTCCCGAGGGAGCCTTTACACGTCTGATGAGAGTTACTTCTCCATCAACTGGTGAAACAGCCTCACCGCCAAACCCATCACCCGGATATATATCGACACCAGTGTTTTCTTTGTGGGCTGGATACGGGCTGTTGAAGAAGGCAAACCTACCATCACGTGGACAATAGAGTTTAACGCCCATGGATTCTACGACTGGTTTCATGTCTGGCAAGGTTGACAACACAGAGAAGCCTTTAGCTGTTAAATGGTTTCCCTGAAAGAAATAACGGTTTTATGTGCGTAGATTGTGTATTGTGTGAGTTAACTTGGAACCAGCCCTACGAGGAATACTAGAGAAGGTTATTGACGACGAATTAAGCGACGACAAACTTGAGAGCAACTACAGGATATTCATGAACTTTAAGACCCGTGGGCTAATAGAAAGCGTCCCAAGCGCCATGTTCGGCAGAATATACACACGCACATACAACGCTTGGCTCGAATACAAGGCAAACGACGGAAAACCAGTCAGCAGACCAGAAGCCACCGAGTTCGGCAGAATATTCGAGACAAGAGCAGTCGAGATAAGAAGCAAGATAACCTCAGTAGCTAGCCTCTAACCAGTTCTTGTTAGCTCAAGGAATCGCTGTATTTCTTTTTCCCTGAAACCCGGGTCATCTAGAAGCTTGTAATCGTAGTCTGTGCCTTTACCGAGGATGACTGTGAGGCGATCCATGCCATCAGGGTCATAGCTCATGAGAATCTTTATGGTGAGACGCGAGTACCCATTTCGACGCATATACTCATAGATGCGTCTCCTTTCACCCGGTTCAAGTCTCATAGCCACATATGATCAACTGCTGGATAAGAATATTACCGACTCACTCTTCGGGCTTGTCTTTAAGATACTTCTCAACACGCTTCATCCGTTCATCGATGTTCTTCTGCTTCTCCGCTAACCTCTGCAATCGATCAACGACTTCTTTGAGTTTCTCTTCATTAGACAAGTTAATCAGGTAGAATATTTTTTTTGAGTATAAAAGAAAATGGATGATTACTCATCCTTTGGCTGAGAAACCAGGAACAAGCAGTGGGGATCATCCTTGGTCAATATCTCGGGTATCTGGACGTCTATATCAGGGCGATATGTCTGCCAGAAAGCATGATGGAAATACTGACAATAGACAAGCCCAACATCATTACAATCTCGTGCCCTCCATATCCGTTC
Organism: Candidatus Bathyarchaeota archaeon; assembly: GCA_026014515.1. GTDB lineage: Archaea > Thermoproteota > Bathyarchaeia > TCS64 > TCS64 > RBG-16-57-9. The sequence goes on from JAOZIG010000020.1 coordinate 5,086, forward strand.
ATATGGGCAGAGGTATGTGTAGCTTTCTAGGAAGTTGTCCGTGTATTTCTTCCGTTCCTTCTGGTTGTCTGGATGACCGGGTAGGTCGTAGTGGTCGAAGAGGCTTCTCATGTTGATGGGTAATCCTTGTTCCTCGTGGCGTTTTCTGAGGCGTTCTCCTCTTGCTGCTCCGTAGGCTTTTACTGCTCTGATGAGGGCTTCTTTGCCTTCTTCTCCGAAGCTGTCCACCATTTCCCTTGCCATTACACAGTACATCAGTGACCATAGGTCACCAAACTCAGCGATATCTTGCTCAGTAACCATAAACAATCCCAATCTACTATTCTTAACAAGCTATAACTTCTATCATCAGGGTTTTTTCAGTTAATTTTAAAAGAGCGACCAACATATTGACCGGCACCGATGAGGAATGTCTATGCTTCAGAGAATACGCCGCAGCCCCCAGATTCTATACCTTGGGTTAGCGACAGCTCTGAGAGGCATCCGCGATAACATCAGAAACGTAGTCTGGCAACCATTCGCACTCAGCCTAGGATTATCAGTAAAAGACATTGGTGCACTTGAGAGCCTCATGGAATTCTCACGCATAATATTACAGCCGGTTATTGGTGCAGCTAGCGATGTCTATGGAAGAAAACCATTCCTCATACTCAGAGACATAGTCGTGGTTTTAGCTGGAGTGTTCTTCGTGTTCGCAAAGTCATGGTTGTTCATCGCAGTTGGTATGATGCTGGTTGGCTTTGGGTACTCGATGATACCAGTCTGGACAAGCATTGTAGCGGAGTCAGCGGATAAGGGTCAGATCGGGTGGCTGTATGGAGTTCTAGGAAGCGCCTACATGGCTTTTGGCTTAGTTGGAACCCTATCAGCAGGGTGGCTAGCAGACAATATTGGGTATAGGGAAGCCTATATCGTGTTTGTAGTAGTCAGTACGTTGTCACTGATTGTTACCTTCTTCAAGATAGAGGAAACAAAGACACAAACAAAGAAAGAGTTCGGGCTAGGAAAAGCATTCAAAAGCATGCTGGACTCATTCAGACCTCCAAGATATCTCTGGGGCTACTATATCGCCATGAGCGTTGACCTATTAGCGTTCAGCATCGGCTGGAGACTCATCAACGGATTACTTGTAGACTCTTTCGGGTTCACAGCAAGCATGATTGGAGTAGTGTATGCTGCACAGACAGGTACGATGGCGGTCTCACAGATGCTGATAGGCAGCAAGGTAGACAGGTACGGGTACAGAGTGTATCTGACTGTAAGCCAGATCATATCAGGAATACTCATTGCCGTTTTAATCATAAAACCAATATACACAGTTGCTTTCGCTGCAAACGTGATGATGGGGCTAGCAGCTGCTCTTTGGTCTCCCGCAGAGCAGGCATGGGTAGCCACCAATGTTGACCCAGAAGAACGCGGAAAAATAATTGGAGGCTACAGTACCTTCCGTGGACTTGTGGCTCTTCCGGGACCATTTATCGGTGGACTCATCTATGACAGGTATGGATACACTGCCCCAATGCTAGTGAATCTAGTATTGTTGATTGTTGATATTCTGCTTCTCTGGTTCCTCATCAAGGATAATGCTAGAGAAGAGGCAATGCTACTCAACGACTCTTAGCTCAAGAATCAAGGGATTATATCCATCTGGACAAGCATGCCGTGCTACCTTTGAGCCATCCTCAGCAGTAGCATAAGCAACTTTTCCCCCATGCGCCAATGCATAGATTTTAGGTAATGCAGAGTAGAGTGCATGAAGGCAAAGTCTTCCCTCTATCTCGTGGGTGTCCCAGTCGAATATTATCTCGTCTCCTACTTTGTGTCCCGCTGCGCAGTGTCCTTCTTGGCTGATTACTGTGGCTTTTACACGTACCATAGGTTATTTATGGATTGATTGGTTAAAACTCGTTCTGATTCAGGTAACCTCTATATAGAGTATTGATGAAGACTGCATCATATTTGGTGAACCCGCTGGCACAGAAGAATCTAGTAAAAAGTGTACGAGATTTCCTCAAAAAACAGACCCATAACTATCGAATGATGATAGTCAGAACAGCGGGGGCCCACTTCTTCTACAACCTAACAGGTCAATACACCAGCATCTACACAAAGGCATTAGGCGCAGATAACATACTCATCGGCTTGATCAGCAGCTTCAGCGCAGTAATCAGCATGATAGTAAGCATGCCAGTGGGATACATCACCGACAAGTACAACCTGAGGCATGTTCTGGGAGTTGGAATGTTTCTAAACATAGTTATGATTGGGCTCTATGCCTTCGCCCATGATTGGCGATGGATACTCATCGCTATGGCTATCAACCCTATAACTATGGCACTGATGTTCAGAAGCCAACAAGTCATCATCACCAATGGGTTACGAGACGAGGACAGGGCTACAGGGATGGGCTTGAGGATGCAGATTGCATACTTGATAGGTCTTGTAAGCCCAGTCATTGGAGCATACCTTGTCAATTACATGGGAGGGCTCACAGTTGAGGGAATACGCCCCCTCTTCTACATCAGGCTAGCAGGCCTGATAGTAATCTACAGCATCGTCTACATGAAAACAGACAACGTTGCTCCAGTGCCAAGAGAAAAATCAAGCACCGGGTTCATCCAAGACTTCAAGGATGTTCTGGATATTGGTGGAAGAAAACTTAAAACCATGATTCTAGTTGGGGCGCTGGGTGCATTTTTCTGGTCTATTCTAGATAACTTTGCATTCCTATACGCTGAGGAGATCAAGGGGGCCAATGCCTATGTTCTGGGTTTGATGCCAACCTGCGAGACAATAGCATACCTACTATTCTCGACAACTATGAATAGGATGGCGGATACACGAGGAAGAAAATACGCCTTCGTAATAGTAAGACCCGGACTCTGGCTCAGCTTCATCATCGCCATCATAGCCAAGAGCCCATACTGGCTTCTTCTAGCATGGTTCCTACGTGGTATCGCACTTAGCACTAGCGCATATAACACGTTATTCATGGAGCTTGTGCCTGCGGAGCAACGGGGGAGATGGATGGGGCTTAGCAATACTTTCAGCGCCATGGTGCGGATAATCGCCCCAATCATCGGGGGATTCCTCTATGATAGCAGTTTTCCATGGCTCATATTTGTCGTACCTCTCGCATTGGATATGCTGCTACGTACCCCGATACTATACAAGTGGGTGCCCGAAACCCTCAAGACAAAATAGGTTTCCCCAGCAGCTAACCTTTTTAACATGGGGTTTCAAGAAAATCTTGATAGTATGAACCTAGATATGAAAGTTAAAACAATCATGAAGAAAGAGCCGCTAATTGTCCAACCCAATGAGACCCTAGCTGATGTATCAAAGAGAATGGCAAAGGCCAACAAAGATGTCGTAGTCGTAAAAGAAGACGAAATCGTCAAAGGATTGGTAACAGCTAGTGACATATATTACGCCATGAAAAGCTATGTTCTAGGCAAGAATATGCTGGAATCCATACCCATGGAGATTAGGGACATCAAGATCGGTGAACTCATGAAGGCACCAATGGCAATCGAGTTCATGGAAGCATGTGGTTTGACCGGTACTAACATGTGTATTGTCCTCGGAGAAGAGGATTCTGTTGCGGACGCCATGAGGGTTATGGCTATTGGTGGTGTGGATCACATACTCATCATTGGTGATGATGGCGTCAGTGGAACATTAAGCGACAACGATTTGCTCAAAGCGTTCAAGTAATCAATTTTCTTTCATATTTTTTTCTTAAAACCCATATACTTGTAGAGCTTTCTTTTCATCGAATTAAATTGACCAAGTGGGAACTAGCTGAATGGATTGAACACATTGTACCAAAGCTGATGCGAGAAGGAAAGATGCCGGGACTAAGCATCGCGGTAGTAGAGAAAGGAGAAACCATATACGCAGAAGGCTTTGGAAGCCGAGATAAGGAGCGAAACCTACCCGCCACACCAGACACATTGTATGGTATAGGCAGCATCACCAAGAGCTTCGTAGCCATAGCCATACTAAAGCTGATGGAACAGGGAAAACTCAGCCTAACCGACCCAGTGAGCAAACACGTACCATTCAAGATCGGGTTAAAGGACAAACCCATCACGATCCACAACCTTATGACCCACAGCCTAGGAGTACCAAGCCTAGCCACAAGCAGCGTAGCTTTCTACAAATCAGTAGGCTTTGATACAGGAATACCCTTCGGAAGCCCAGAAGACTTCTACCGGATGATAAACGGTGCACAAGACCAAGTCGTGGCTGAACCCGGGGAGCGATTCTTCTATCACAACGCAGCTTGGAGAACCCTTGGACACATTGTTCAGGAGAAATCAGGTACTCCATTCCATAGGTACATCAAGGAAAATGTGATGAACCCCCTGGTGATGAAGCGAAGCACCATGGACACAGCCGACTTCAATAATGACCCAGACCGGATCACCCCATACTGGAAGAAACCAGATGGCACAATAGAGCCAACAAAGTTCCCCTACCCTAACCCAGAGGAAAACCTACCCTTCAGCTTCATCGCTGCAGCGGGAGGTATCACAAGTAGCGCTAACGAGATGGCAAGTTACATGAAAGCATTAATTGCCAAAGATTCTGGACTAATCACACCTGAATCATTTGAGCTGATGCAAAAACTGCACATCAACCGAGAGCCGGGATACTATGGAGAAACCGGTTATGGTTACGGGTTAGGAATAGTGCCTGATTTCCATGGAAGAAAACTTGTGGCTCACGGTGGCTCGATACTGGTCTCAACAGCACATATGTCAACAGTGCCAGAGGAGGAGATCGGGGTCATGATAATGGGAAACAGCGCCAAGATACCATACGAGGCGATAAATGAGAGCATATTGGCGTTACTCATGGGGCTTGACCCAGAGGCGTCCACACCATGGCTGTACGTTAAACAGAGACTAATGGACCTGACTGGCAAGTATGAGACCTATATGGGAATCGAGTCTATTGATGTCAAATACAAGGCTGGAATGCTTTACTTGGAGTCAGTGACACCTTTCGCGAAAACATCCACGCCTATCATTCCTGTTGATCATTATATCGGAGAGACGGAGTTTTATTCTCTGGTGGATGGTGTGAAAACACCGGTTGTTTTTGAGGATGGTAAGCTGTTTATAGAAAGATATGTCTATAATAAAGTGTAATATCGTCTCTTTTTTCTCCATTTTTTTGCTTTTTTATGTTAATTATTTATTGTGTTCACGTTTGTTAACGCTGGTTATCTCTGGGTAAAATGATTTGTTGCAGTTTGTAACCAATATAAGTTATTATAACACGCAAAGGAGTAGATACTTGACCGATGAAAGCCACCAAAGACATCGTGATAGTATTAGCAATAGTTTCGCTTATGGTCAGTAGTACCGCCGCTTGGTGGATCGGCGGATTAGAGACAAGAGGAGACTATCCATACGTAATCAACTTCGTTGACACGGGCTTTCTAGTAACCCAAAGTGACTGGGTTTACTCAGGGTCATCAAAAGTCATTCTCACACTAGTACTTGAAAACGACAGCACCGAGGTTCAGAATGCGGATATCTCGATAATACCATTGGACTTAGATGGAAATGTGATGCTTGATGCAGGAGTACCTATGACACAGAACACGACTACAGGAAACGTTGCCCCAGGTGATACATGGTCTCAGGAGTTCCTCTTTGCTAAGAGTGGCATAAGGTTAGAACTGAACGTGTTTCAGATTCTCATAAGTGGGGACGACTCTCTAGTAGTAGGAGATAAACTTAGCACATTCAACATAGAACAAGACATCTATACCAGCGGTGGCGGTACAACACTCCCCCAGAAAGCATTAGTTGGTTATAGATCTGGAACAATTGACAGACAGAAATATCCAAAATACATTTATTATGATACTAGCTGGAGCGATGAGATTGAACTCATCTCCCCATCTAATGATAAAGTCAGGGATGTAAGGCTGGAGTTCAACCCTAACCCTTACTATAATGATAGAGCCGTCATGGTGGTTCTAACAGAAGATGGATATCTTGAAGCATATGATTATGATGGCTTCTCATGGAGCGCCGCAACTACTCTCTCACGGATATGGACATACGCACCTTACCAACCGGAGAAACCCTTCGATATAGCTTTTGAGAAAACCAGTGGCGACTGCATAGTGATATACAACAATGAACTGAACAACAATGGATACCAAGAATTAGCCTACAGGGTCTTTGACGGCTACAGTTGGAGCCAAGAATACTATTTAGATGACCCAAAAATTGCTTGGCCTGGGTCAGGTGTAGATTTTAAATGGATAAAACTAGCAACGGACTACTCAGATGGCTCTAACAATATTGGATTTGTTGCTTTTGATGCAGGTTGGTGGGATACAGTGATGGCTATTTGGGATGGATCAAGTTGGACGGATTGGAAGAAGATTGATCAAGGTCCCTGGGATGATGACGGACTAAGCGTTGATGTGGCTTGGGAATACACTTCTGGTGAATGTATGGTGGTGTGGAGTGAAGGAGATGACATCGGATATTATATCTGGGATGGCTCATGGAGCACCAGATATGTACAGCAGTTAACAAATTATGCGTGGTATGGCTGGACTTGGCTTAGGTTAAAGCCTCAGCTTATGGATGGCTCGGATCGTATGATGTTGTTAGCGCTTGATAAAGATGGTAACTACGCTGCTGCAATAGACTGGGATGGTTCAAGCTGGAATGGTATCGGCACAGTGCTTGATTCTCAACTAGAGTCATCGTGGGGAAGATGCATCGATGGGGACTGGGAGACCAATAGTACCAAGTTCCTCGTGGCTGCGGGAGACAGAAATGTTAACGCTATCAGCTACAAGACATGGACACCCAGTGGAGGGTGGTCTCACGGAACCAATAGCTGGGCAACTTACCTATATGCAGAGTATAACGATCAGGTATGGGTGCAGGTAAGAGCCAATCCAGCAGGCGATACACCCTATATGACTGTAGCTTGGATAGACACCAAGGATAACCTCGCTATGGCGGAGTGGACTGGCGTTACAATGACCAATGGGATGGAAATCACGAAGAAAACCATTACAGAATACGAAGGTTTCAGTTTAGCATACTCGTGGAGATAACCCGGTAAATAGTAAGCATTATACAAAGCCAAACCCCACATCGATCCATGTCAGAAAACCAGATTGTAGAAGAGCTTGTAAAGATCAGGGAGCTACTTGAACCAAAACCAGAGCCTCCAAAAAAGGAAGAGAAACCAGTTGGACTGTGGGAAGAGTTCATTGACTTCATTAACAAGTATGGTGTTGTCGGTCTTGCTATCGGCTTCATCATCGGCAGTGCATCAAAAGACCTTGTGAATGCACTAGTAGCAGACATATTGATGCCTGTTATATTGTTCTTTGTGCCGGGTGGAACTTGGCGTGAGGCAACAGTAACCATTGGTCCAGTTGTCTTGGCTCTTGGTCATTTTGTTGGTGCTTTGCTTGATTACTTTATCATTGCGTTGATCGTGTTTTTCTTGATGAGGCAAATCAAGAAAACAAGTATCAAGTAATATCTATCCAATCTATTTTTCCAGTTTCAGCTATATAGAAGCCACATACCTCTGATCCATACACACCGTTCTCGTCAACATATTGGTAGATTGAATACGAGTAGTTTATCCTGTCACCGTTCTCGTCAAGGCTAAGATCACCTGTGATCCCATTATGGTTTCTACTTACCTCAAGTATCGAGTTCAGTATCTTTGGTCCATCAGTTGTGTTTGCGTCTATCACGCAGTGTGCCATGAGCCAGCAACAATCATAGGTAAGGGATTCTCTGCTAGACATATCCACGATATACTGTGTCTTGTATTCTGTGTTTATCTCTTGATACCATGGGTTTGATGGATCTGGTGCTTGCATGGGACAGTATAGTTTTACCATAGAAGCCGGTTTTCCTGCATTATCTATGATCTGAATACAGTCTACTGTACCATCAGCGCCAAACCAAGTAGTATTCAATAAGAGTGGGTACTCGATGGTCTGGTTTAGAAGCTGAGATGCCTCGCTAAACGCTAAAAACAATACACATGGATTATCAACTCCATCATAATCACTGAACACTGACTCTGCTTTATCCAAATAAGGCGTGAAATCCTCGTATGTTTCCGGAGGATAACGTATAGTTTGGATAATATTTCCCATGTACCGTTCCTTGAACGCATCAACAATGCCATCTGCCCAACCATCATCTCTCTGAATAACCACAACCGAACTATACTCAAAATCATCAAGCATCGCACAGATAGGCTCAGCGAGCCTGAAATCATTGACACAGAGCCTGAACGCGTTATCTTGTAATGCGAACAATGGTGATGTTGAGCCCATACTAACCAGCGTCATATTGTTCTCTGCCGCGATTTTCCTTGCTCCGCTACAGAGAAAGCTACTCCACCCATAGCCTCCCACCAGTAGAATATTGCCATCTGCGAAATCTTGGGTACGGTCAAAAGCGTATTGTGCTTGTCCGTCAGCGCATTCTATCTCGAAACTGAATCTCCAAGGAACACCATTCGCAGCGCAGTACTCGTTGATATCTGCCTCAGCCAACGACACCATATACGTCTCAACGGGTAGGCTACTCTTTGTACTAGCGATATATCCGAGAGTCACATTATAATTGAAAGGTTCGGGTTCAACAGGTATCTCTTCTACAGGTTGATAAGAAATAACAGCAGCTGCTAAGAGCCCCAAGAGCACAAGAGAATATATGATTCGCTTATCCAACTCAATCAAAATTCGATGTTTTTGTGAGGTTTTATCGTTTTTTGAAAAAATATTTTTACAAACCCACTAATGCTTCATCGATCTCCAACAAAATAGTATGAAGCTCCCTGATGAGATACCGTTTCTCAACTGTGAGACTCATGTAACCGGGGTCTCCCACGATGATTACATTGGATAACTCGGACTCATAGGTCTCAAGCTGTTCCGCATATGTACTCAAGCTCTCCTCTCCTGTTAATGTGTGGAGTTCTTCTAGGTTTGACTTGATTTTCACGATGTTTAGCAGGAGCCCTGTCCAGTGCTCTCTGGGTATCTCCCAGTCCTCGAAAATCTCGTAGACGGTGTCAATGGCTTCAAGGTTTAACCTGATGGTCTCTTCTTGGAGCGCTGTTATGTGTTGTTCATTGTTTCTGGTTGGTGCACCAATTAGAATTACTCCCATGATTATGATGATTAAGAGGGATACGATCATCAATGTACTCGTTGCATAGCTACTCTGAGGTATTTTAGCTGGCTCGATGTCTCCTGTTAGGAACTTGTATGCTTGTTCTCCTTCTTTGTTTAGCTTGTAGTTTCCCTCTGGGTCTTTTTCCAGCAACTCTTCTAGGTTTCTGATATGATATGCTAGGTGTCCTGACTCGATGCCAAGTTTCTCAAGGAGTCTGCTATAGGTTTGGGGCTCTGTTGCTAGGAGCTGGATTATCTTCCGTCTGATGGGGTGGTCCAGTGCCTTGTATCTTGTATCCCCGTGACCCGCCATAATGTATGATTGTTTTAGAGGAATTAGATACTTTTGACGAACCTAGCTATCTCACGGTAGTAGTCATCTGGGTTGTCCACCATCATACTATGCTCAGCACCCGGAATGAAGACCAGAGGGAACTTCTCATCCATCTTCGCCTCAGAAGTGAACTTACCCTTATTCTTCTCACCAAATACAGCAAGCACAGGTATCTTCAGATCAGCTAATCTGTCCCTGATGTCATCCTTCTTGGACACTGCGACTAGGTCTTCTGAGCTACGGTATGTTGAGACTGGTCCAGCCTTACCAAAAGAGATTACGTATTTGGCTTGATTAGGGTCCTGTTTGTATCTTTCAAGGATACCGTTGAAGACTCCTCCAACCCATTCATCGTATGTTTGCTTGGTAATTATCCAGTTGCTGAAGAAGCAGTCATTATAATCCACGTTTCCCTCAGCATAGACGATGCCCTTTACTCGGGAGCCCATCATCTCAGCGAGGTCAATAGCCACAGGTCCACCCATACTATGAGGCACAAGCACCACCTCATTGATTCCGAGTTTGTCTAGTAGCTTTAAGAGCATCTCCGCTTGCTCCTTCATTGTATAGTTGAAGTCTTCTGGGTTTGATGAGTCACCGTAACCAATCTGGTCAATGATAAGAATATCATAATCCGCTAACTCGGGATATTCTGTTGCTTTTAGATGTGTTTCCTTCCAGTCACCCAAGCCGTGAATGAATACTAGTGTGGGTTCACTGCCTTTTCGATAATAATACGCGTATTCTACGCCGGGTGCGACAACCTGTCTCTCCGCTTTCATAGCCATAGGAGAAGGGGTGGAAGTATAAGTGGTTACTTCTCACCGGTGACGACCTGATAACCGCTCAAAGCCATCGCCTTGCTACAGGTTATCATCTCATCGATCCGTACATGCTTCTCCACGTCATCAGGGTAACCTCTTGGACCATAGAGACAGCACTCTATACCTGCCTGAGCCAAGTGAGCAGTATCGTTACCACAGTAACTCCTTGGAATAACAGCGCCAATCTTCTTGGGATACTCACCAGTCACAGTCTTATGGTTCTCCTTCAGAATCTTGACAACCTCAGCATCAGGTGAGACACCCATGGGAGGCATCACCATACCACCCACCCTAAACTTGGGATTCACTGGGTACTCGAACTCGTATCTGAACTCAGGGTCCTCAGCTGCGATCTCTTCAAGCATGTCCTTGAAGCGCTGGTTGATCTCCTCGATGGTATAGCCCGGTGGGTACCTGAAATCAACTATGGTGGTGCAGAAGTCTGGGATATTGTATGGTCCAGCAAGGTCATAGTCTCTGTTTCTGCCCCCGATGATGCTTCCTGCCACCCATCTTGGAGCACCGGGAAGGTCAGGATCTCGTGCCTCAAACTCCATCTTATCGATTCGGTCCAAGACTATTCTCATCTTCTTGATGGCGTCTACTGCTTCCTCCATCCTGCTGATGTGGTGACTCTCACCAAGAACATTGATAGCCAAGTCATGGACACCGACACATTTGGTCAAGATATTATCCACGCTGTATGGCTCGGGTACGATGGCGTAATCCGTCTTGATGCCCTCTTTCAGCATGTGAACAGTCCCTACTCCTCCTTGAAGCTCACCAACCACAGTGGCACAGACAAGATCACCTTTGAGCTTCTTTCCTGTTCGCTTGATGGCTAGTGCAGCCATGAGGAAAGCAGCGTCACCGCTCTTCATGTTATGGATGCCTGCTCCCCAGAGCCTGTTGCCGTCTATCTTGGGCTCGTATGGGTCCCACTCCCAGTCTGCGGTGATGGGGTCGATGTCTAGGTGTCCGTTGAACATCATTGATTTCCCGGTGCCGTCTCCTTTCATTATGCCTATTACTTGGCGTCTTCCGGGTTGTACTTCTTGTACGTGAACCTCATCGAAGTCATTGTCCTTGTACCAGTCGATCATATAATCAACGGCTGGTCCCTCCTTGTTGGTGAGGCTGGGTTGCCGTATCAGGTCACAGGCTAGGTCAATTACTTCTTCTTTCTTTAAATAATCGAGTACGTTCAAAATATCTCACTTTATGAGCCTACACCTGTCTCTAGGCTATAAAATATGTGCATCAAATAGAACAAAAATGTGAACTTATGTTCGTTTGAATGGCTTCAACCAATAAGTATCTGGATCATGAGGCTTACCATAACCAAACAAGTCATCGGTCCAGACCCAGAACTTGTTCAACTGGGGCACATTCTTGATGAACCACTTAACCACATCATGAGATAGCCCTTGGCTCTTTGTGAAGCTACATGTCCTGAAACAGACACTGCATGCAGAGCCCACCTCGTTCCAGTAGTCAAGACAAGCCTCCTCGTCCCCATACCACTTCAAGAAACCCGGATTATTCGCTTCACAGACAGCCTCATAGGTTCTTGGTCCATGAGGTATTGCTTGTGATGGACAGTGTTTCGCGCATTTTTTACAGTCTTCACAGAATTGGATGATCCCCGGATGAGCGAGCTCACTCTGAGGTAGAGGCAAGTCCGTGAACACCTTCATCAGTCGCACTAGAGGGCCTCGTTCCCATGTGATGAGCCTTCCATGGCGCCCAGCGTGCCCCAAACCTGATTGGATGGCGATGGGTACGCTCATGGCTGTGTCGTTTCCCATGGGCGTGGCGTGCCATCCGAGACCTCTGATGAACTCTGCAAGTTGTCCAGCTAGGTGGTGCATTCTGCTGTACCCCATGTTTGTGGCTACTTCTAGCTGGGTTGGGGCATGCATGAACTCCTCGTACTCCATGGCGACAGCCAAGGCGATTACATACTTGTGTTTAGCCGGGAAAACCGCTTTTTCATCAGTTACAATACCCTCATCGATCTCGTCATCAAACTCAAGTGGTTTACCATACCTGCTATGTGTGTAGAACCAGCGCTCATCAAGTCGGGTGAATCCAACGCTGTTAGCACCAAAAAACTTGGCAACCTTCGTGATTATCCTTGCTGCTTCCTCTGGTGAGCCCTCCCAGCGTGGAACATCCTTGGGCTTGGTAACATAGCCGATGCTCTGCCAGTCATAGTAGGCTATTCCCTGTGTATCAGTGGAGCCTTTCGGGTACTCGTATAGTCCCGCTGCGCCGTTGAAGGCGTATTCTACTAGGCTGAAGCCGGGTATCTTTTGTTTGATCTTTTTTGACCTGTATTCCTCTGCACCGAACTGTACAACATTCCCCGTTTTCCTGATTGATTGCCCGAATGCTGTGTTTTCTTGGTTGAATCGTTTGTATGTTGGTTTGCTGGGGTATAGTTCGTCAAAGGTTTTTTTGGTCAAAACTTTTCACATCTTCTTGGAATCTAATGGTAATAAAGTATCTTACGTGGGGGATGGTTTTTTCAGGACCAAGTGAATGTGATTATTGGTCTTGATGAGCGAGAACTTCTACGATGTAATGTTTGAGGCGAGCAACGAGGAAAGAGTCAACATAATGCGAGTGCTCAAAGAAGAGGAAACAAGCTTCAGCGAACTCAGTAGACGCCTCGGGATAACCACCCAAGAGGTAAGCCGTCACTTCAACAGGATCTTTGAGGCTGGGCTGGCTACTCGTAACTCTGATGGTCATCCTTGTTTGACACCATATGGTTTGTTGGTGCTAAGACAGCTAGATTCTGTACTGTTCACCACAGATAACCGAGAATACTTTGAGCGACATAATGCCAGTGGTTTACCCCCCAAGTTCTTGAACCGGTTTGGCGAGTTAAAAGAGGTGAATTACATCGATGATATCATGGTCAGTATCCATAACAGCATGCGGATACTGCGGGAAGCAGAGGAGTATGTGCTGGACATCAATCTCCCCTATATCGCCAGTGGGTTCACACACATCAAGGAAGCCTATGAGCGGGGAGTCAAAGGATACTTCATGAGAGGCACTGATCTCAATGTCCCGCCTGAGATGCAAGGTATCAGAAACGAGGTTTTCCCTGATGGTTATATTGAGAAGACTCGTAGAGAAGGAGTTTTACAGGATCGTTTCATCGAGGTTGATCTAATCCTGTATATGAATGAGAAAGAGGTAGCCTTACTGAGTTTTCCAACCTTGAATGGTAACTATGATTATCGAGGATTCACTAGCAAAGACCCTGAGGCGCTTGAGTGGTGCCGTGATCTCTTCTATTATTTCTGGGATCAGGCATCAGAGAAGCCTCTGATATAATTCATATCCCAGCTAAGCATAGGATAACCCATGAGTCTCAACCAGAAGGTAGCCGACCAACTATACCAGATAGGCGAGATACTAGCCATCAAAGGAGACAGATTCAGAAGCAGAGCCTACAACATGGCTGCACAGCGCATAACGGCACTAACTGAAGATGTAGGAGCCATCGCTACACGTGGAGAACTGGACAAGATCCCCAGTGTGGGTAAGAGTATCGCAATGACTATTGAGGAGATTATCGAGACAGGTCAAACTGGTATCTTGTTGGATCTACGGGATTCCTTGCCTAAGGGGGTTCTGCAGATGATTGAGGTTGAGGGTATTGGCCCTAAGATTGCTATGAGGCTCAATGAGGAGCTTGGGATAACAAACATTGAGATGCTTGAGCAGGCTGCTAAGGCTCAGAAGATTCGGGGACTCAAGGGCTTTGGTCCGAAGAAAGAGGAGAATATTCTCAAAGCGATAGACGAGTACAGGAACAGGAGCACAAGGTTCCTCCTCGGAGAAGTATTACCCATCATACAGGGAATCCTCAGCTACATGGAGGACAGCCCAGCGGTCAGAATGGTTGAGGTAGCTGGTTCAGGGCGTCGTAGAAAAGAGACAGTGGGTGATCTTGATGTCTTGGTTAGCAGCTTGGACCCTGAATCTGTCACTGAGCATTTCTGTAGTATGCCGCCGATTGTCAGGATTCTGGGTAAGGGTCCAACCAAGAGTACTGTGGTTTTAGAAAATATGCTACAGGTAGACCTTAGGGTAATTCCGCCTGAGAGCTATGGTGCAGCGCTTCAATACTTTACGGGAAGCAAGGAACATAACGTCAAGCTAAGGACCATTGGCGTGAAGGCTGGTTACAAGCTTAACGAGTATGGGCTTTACAGGCGTGAGGATGACTCCTTAGTGGAGGCGGAGGATGAGGCGAAGATCTATGAGGCTCTTGGTATGCGTTGGATGCCTCCTGAGCTTAGGGAGAACACTGGTGAGATTGAGGCCGCTATAGAGGGCGTGCTGCCTAAGCTTGTTACTCTTGATGACATCAGGGGTGATCTCCATGTTCACACGGATTACAGTCACGCGATTGATCCCCTTGAAGAGATGGTGAAGAAGGCGGTGGAGATGGGGCACCAGTATATGGCGATCACTGATCACAGCCAGAGCCTAGCCATTGCTAAGGGTCTAAGCGAAGAGAAGCTTATGCAGCAGATAGATGAGGTTAGACGGCTTGATGAGGAGTACAGCGAGATAAAGCTACTAACTGGTAGTGAGTGTGACATTAAGTCTGATGGATCACTGGATTATAGTGATGAGGTGCTTGAGCAGCTTGACTGGGTGGTAGCCAGCATCCACACAGGAATGAATCAGGACGAAGAAATCATCACTAATCGAATACTGGGTGCTATCAATAACCCTTATACGCGAGCCATAGGACACCCTACAGGACGACTCATCCAAAGGAGAAACCCATACGCAGTAGACTTGGATACCATATTCAAGGCAGCAGCCAAGGAAAATGTGCTTATGGAGATAAACTGCAGCCCGAGTAGACTTGATCTACGAGATGTTGATGCACGTAGAGCCAAGGAGTCTGGTGTTAAGCTGGCTATCGGTACTGATGCCCACAGTGTGCCGCAGATGGAGTTCTTGTCGCTAGGTGTGGCAGTTGCTCGTCGTGGTTGGCTTGAGGCACCTGATGTGGTTAATACTTGGAGTCTTGACAAGGTACTGGGTTATAGAAAATAAGCTACTTCAACCATTTGCCAGATGATTCTCTTGATCTTTCTATTAATGTTTCATCGTATTTTCCCAGTATATCCCCAGCTAATGCGATATGCTCGGAGTCCTTAGCGTTATGAAGTCCAAAACCATACATGACAGAGTCCAACTGAACCATGTCTTTGCTTATTCCAGTGAAGCCTAGGTTCTCGGCTATATCGTATTTGAAGTCGAATGAGCCGTATGCCCCTTTCGTGTTCCATATGGGTGTCTTGTCGAATGCCTCAGAGATTCCAATCATATTGAAGAATGCTGAGTATACCTTATTGATGTCAAGTATGCTGCGTTGATGATACTGTCCGTCTTTTCCATGCCACCAAGCACGAATTGGATCTGGTATCATGCCGAACATGTTCTTCATGCTGAAGGTGACATAGTGTTTGAGCTTGGAGTAGCTAATGAAAGGTGCGTCCCTGTGCTCGTAGAGCTTCGTGGGCAAGTATCCGTATAATCGCTCATGTTCGACGGCAGGGTACTTGGACTCAACAGTCGTTTTCACCAACGCTGGATCTACTGTGTTTCCTTTCCAGACCTCATCAGTTACATTGATCCACTCGACATCAAACTCTTTGAAGAGGTCACTGTATCCTAACTCATCAAGATACTTTTGGTCAAGTTTCCGTAGATACTCCCAGTGAGAACCATTCCTGAACCAGCTCCAGTCAGGGTTTCGTATCATCCATCCCCAGCCATTGTTTCTAAGCCAGAGCCAGTCAACTGTATGTCCATCTGCCTCAAATTCTAGTCCTTTTTCCTCTGGGACCATGACTCTGATGATTTGATGACCCTCTGTTACGATGATATTCTGGTCTAGTGCCTCGAATAATCGTCTGAGTGATTCTGGCGTGGTGTATACTGCGGGGATTCGTTCCACGAAGTTTGGTTTGATGATGACTTTCTCAGAGCCTTCTAGGTATGGTTGCAGTAGTTTTCGTAGGTCTTTGGAGTTCTCAATCTTGGCTAGTGTTACGTCTCCGATCTGCTCTGAGTAAAACATACCAAAATAGGCACTCGGGGCTAATTTATTGGTATCTAGAGTGTAGAAAAGGAGCCCATCTCATTGATGAGGCTCACGACTCGGCGGGGTTCTTGGGGAGTAAATAGAACTGGACCCTTACTGCGGGTGACAAGCTTAACAGCCTCTCCCTTGCGGACACTGTAGGCTACGTCTCCTCTATGGTTTTGTTTGTAGCCGAGTCCACCGTACTCCATGATGCCGATGTTGGATAACTCTACGCGTTCGATGTCAAGGTAGGGGATGGTTCTTGTCATCAAGCCGTAGCTGAGTTTCACGCCTCTGTAATCCAACTCTATTCGGAGTCTATGGAAAATCAGGTATATTCCACCAAATAATGCACTCAGGGTAAGGAGAACCGTATTGGGGGCTGGGTTCTCGCCTATCATGGTGCCTGTTAGGGTTTGCGCTATGTAGAGCCCTGTTGTCATGGTGAAGGCTGCTAGTAGGGTGCCTCGTGCCCAGAGTGGGGCGTATACTTGTTCGCGGTAGAGTCCAGTCATTTTTTACCGCGTTATAGAATATGTTGCTTGGAGATATATCTACCAAATAGATCATGTGTTCTAAAAGGTTGAACAGAGTGGTTTTACCACTCTATGAGGTTGCTTCCCCAGCTTAAGCCGCCGCCGTAGCCGACTGTAGCCACGATATTGCCCTTCTTGATGCTGCCGTCTTTGGCTGCCTCATGAAGAGCGATTGGGATGCTTGCTCCAGCGCAGTTAGCGTATTTCTCTAGGTTCAGGTAGGCTTTCTCGTATGGTAACCCGAGGTTCTCCATGCAGACCTTGATCATGGTGCTGTTGGATTGGTGGGGTATAACCCAGTCAACATCATCAACCTTGAGACCAGCACGCTTTGTAACCTCAGTGATGGCTTCACCATATTTCACTGTGGCAAAGTTCCAGACAGCTCGTCCATCCATGTGGAAATACTCCTGTCCAGAGCCGATGAGTTCCTTGGTTAAGCGCTGTCTTGTGCCTCCAGCAGGTATCTCGATAACACTCGCACCAGTGCCATCAGCCTTTAGGTATGATCCCAGTACGCCGCCTTCATCGGTTTTCTGGAGTAGTGTTGCTCCTGCTCCATCTCCGAAGTAGATGCATGTGGTTCTGTCTTTCCAGTTGAGTATCTTGCTGTAGACTTCGGCTCCTATGACCAAGACGTTCTCCATGTGGGGGTCCATGACCATCCTTGAGCCAATATCAAAACCGTACACGAAACCACTGCATACACTGTTTACGTCAAATGCACCTGAGTTGCTGCACCCGAGTTTTGCTTGGGTGATTGCAGCTGTAGAGCTCAGGATAACGTCTGGGCTGCTGGTTGCCAGAATAAGCATATCAACATCTTCAGGTGCTACTCCTGCGTCTTTGAGCGCTGCTTCTCCAGCCTTTGTGGCTAGGTCGCTTGTGCAAACATCGCCTTCAACGATGTGTCTTAGCTGCATTCCTGTCTTGGTTCTGATCCACTCGTCGGTTGTCTCGATGCCCATGGCGACAAGGTCGTCGTTTGATAAAATTTTGGGGGGAACGTACATTCCTGTGCCCTTTATTCCTGCTCGCATCATTCCTCGCCTCCTTGTTGTAGTCCTAGGTCAAATGCTTTGAGGTTAAGCTCGATGGTTCGCTTGGGCACATTCGCCATAATAGTCTCCTTTAAGGTCTCTATCTTGATAGGCAGCTTCGCCTTTGCAGCCAGATAGCCAATCATAAGGCTGTTGAGGACTCTTGTGTTTCCTAGGCGTTCACAAGCCTCCAATGCGTCAACCCAGATACTCTTGAGGCTACGCTCATCAAATATCTGCTTAAGCTCATCCATCAAAGGATAACTCATCATCCCATTCTTCACGGTAACAGGCAGCACAGGCTTGCTGTTGACGATAGCGATTCCATCAGGCTTCAACAAGTGAGCATATCGTGATGCCTCTAGGGGCTCAAACCCGAGGATAACATCAGCGGTTCCCGGGTGTACTATGGTGCTTTTCACGTTCTCGCCTATCTTGATCTGGCTGTGGACGCTTCCACCACGTTGGGCTAAGCCTGTGGCGTCGCTGTTTCTTATCCGTAGTCCGTCTCTTAGGGCGGCTTCTGCGATGATGGTTCCGGCGGATACTACTCCTTGTCCGCCGATTCCCGTGATTATCATGTTAAAACTCATTGTTTTATCTCCTTGATTGCCTGTGTTGGGCATATCTGTGCGCATACACCGCATCCGATGCAATGCTCAGGGTTGATGGCTACCTTGCCATCAGATACATCGAGTGCGGGACACCCGATATTGTTCACACAGTAGAGACAACCAGTACACTGGTCAGTATCCACTGTGTAGGTTGGGAACTCTAGTCGTTCGCCTTTTCTTCGTCGTATCCTGTGGTCTTGCACTGGGCAGACTTGTCTGGATACGACTACGGCTGGACCCTCGTACTCCATGGCTGAGACTATGGCGTCAACGGTCTCATCCACGCGGTATGGTGAGACCACTTGAAGGTGCTGAACGCCGCATGCCTCCACCAGTTTCTCGATGCTGACCTTGGGGGCTTCTTCACCGAGAACGTTGATGCCGGTGTTGGGGTTTGGCTGGTGACCGGTCATCCCGGTCCAGCCGTTGTCGAGAATCAATACTGTGATGTTTGCCTTGTTATGCACTGCGTTGATGAGGGGCTGTATTCCATTGTGGAGGAATGTGCTGTCACCGATTACAGCCACTATTGGTCCCTCTACTCCTGCGTGGCTGAGTCCAGATGCCATGCTGATGCTTGCACCCATGCAGATACAAGTGTCGATAGCTGATAGCGGGGGGTTTGTACCCTGATTGTAGCAGCCTCTGTCGCCTGTTACTGCTCCGCCTCCACCCATCTTGCGTTTTGCTATTTTCAAGGCGTAGTAGCTTGCTGCGTGGGGGCATCCAGCGCAGAGGTTGGGTATCCGTCTGATGACCTCTGGTGCCTTGTATGTTGGAACCTTGACGTTTGGGTCATCGATGCTTAGGATTCTTGCGATGCTTTCACCGATCCTGTCTGGTGTAAGCTCGTGTTCTCTTGGTACATAGCCGTCAAGACGTCCATGAACCAGTGTGTCTAAGCTGAGTTGATGGGCGATACTGCTTACTTCAGTTTCGATGATGGGCTCAATCTCTTCAGCCATCAATACATGGTTGTGTCTGCGGAGGAACTCGGCTATCTTCTGTTTTGGCAAAGGATATGTGAATGTCAGTTTGAGAACCGAGACCCTGTCGGTTAATCCCAGTACATCCAATGCCTCTGTAGTGTGCTCATAGGGAACCCCAGCCGCTATAACTCCAAGCGTCGCCTGCTCAGCGTAATCTACCCTATTCTCCACGTAGTTCTCACTGAGTACAGCAGCCTTGTCAATCTGTTTGTTAAGCCAACCAACCCGTTTCCTCGCGTTAGGGGCGATCATTACGTAGCGTGGGTCTTCCTTGGTGAATGTTGCCTGTGTGTTACTCTGCTTTATCTCGCCTTGAACCACATCACTCTTGGCGTGACAGATACGGTCTGTGACCCTGAAGAGCACAGGTAGTTGTAGTTCTTCGCTTAGCTCAAAGGCTTCAATCATCATGTCCTTTGCTTCTTGGACGTTACTTGGCTCGATGCATGGTATCTTGGCTAGCTTGGCATAGTAGCGTGTATCTTCGGCGTTCTGGCTGCTGAAAGGGTGAATATCATCAGCTGTAACAATTACCAGTCCACCGTTGACCCCGGTATACGCCGAGACCAATAAGGCATCACTGAGTACGTTGACACCAAGGTGCTTTGTGGTCATCAATGCCCTGATGCCGCTTAATGCCGCACCATACGCGACCTCGTAGGCTACCTTCTCGTTTGTGCTCCACTCGACGTGCATATCATATTTCTTTGCGTCTCGTGCTATGGTTGATAGTATCTCGCTGCTTGGGGTGCCGGGGTAGCCTGCTACTACTTTGACTCCGGCTTCTATTGCTCCTCGTGCGATTGCGTTGTTGCCCATATACAAAATTGGGGCGTTTGTTTGTCTCGGTTCCAAATATTTACACCTGGATTTACTGGGCTGGTGTCGGACTCCGTACTTAAGCCCTTCGACAAGCAGCGAAGGATTCTACGTCATTTAACGATGTATTGTCTTTATTTCCAGTTATCTTCCAGCAAGTCATATAGAACCTTGTGTGCTCTAGGCAAGTCACGGTTCTCAAACAGGAAAAACACCTCACGGTCAATATTTGTCAAAGTCAAGACATTCACATTATTGAAGGCAAGGCTACGGGTGAGAAGATAGAAGAAACCCGGCGTATCTCGACATTTTCCTTTGATGGACATGAATATGGCGCCTAGTCCTGTTCGTTTGGATACTATAGGCTCGTCTGCAAGTAGTTCCTCTATTCTCGTCATATGACGTTCGTTTGTGAGTATGACAAGATTGAGCATGCCTTGATTAAACGAGAAATAGTCTCCTTCCTCCACCTTGATATCTCGGTAGAAGGCATTGATATTGTCCAGAATGGTTTCTGTTTTTCGTACAACATACTCGACAAGATGGGATTTTGAGGATAAGTCGGTTTGATGATTTATCTCGATCTTGTTAAGGGTGTTTTCCTGTTGCTCTGTCTCCATTCTACGTAGCGCCATGCTGATGGTTAGTGGATTAACCTCTTGCCCCAGCTCCTGCTCTATATCGTCTTTGAGGTAGTCGGCTAGGGCTCCGTAGTTGATGAGTTCCTTGTTCATACATTCCTGTATGAATGGTTTATTTTGCATCTGTTTGCGTACTATGTGGGCAACCGTGACCATGTTAATTTTTTAACAAAATGTCTTTATTATGTTTTCCCAATACCCTGAAAAATGAAGCCAAGCATCGCCATCATCCTCAGAAAAGACCTACCAACAGGACTAGTCGGTAACATATCCGCCTGCCTAGCCACAGGCATCACTCACATCAACCCAGACATCATAGGATCAGACTTTGAGGCCCCGGGATTATCCTATAGAGGCATCACTAATGTACCTGTAGTCGTGGTTACTGAGAACTCTCTAGGCATAGATGAGGTATTGAAACGATGTATCAAGAAGAAGATGGATTTTGTGCTCTATGATGAGAAAGCCATCAAAGAAACCAGTTATCTAAATTACATGAAAGTAGTCCAAAAGAACCCACCAGAAAACAGGAAAATCCTTGGAATAGGCGTAATTGGGGAACAAGATAAAGTACGTAAGATAATTGGGGACTTGCCTCTTCTCCGTTAGTCCTTCATATGTGGGACTAGTTTCTCCATCCAGCCGAATATCCAGTCACGGCTCGGCTTCCAAGTTACCAAGATGCTGAAGACAAGCGAGCCTACGACCATCAAAGCTGACGCGATAACCGTACCCACGGTGTTTTCTAGTCCACCGTAGACCATTCCACCCATCACTGCACCGACGCTGTATAGGATTGATTTTCCGATAACTTCTACAATGGCGAGTTTTCCGAATGGTAGTTTTCTTGAGCCCGCGAGTATCACAATTGGGGTATCAGGTAAGGGGGTTAATGCAACCAGCAGTACAGCCCAGAGCCCATACCGGTTTATCCAACGGGCTATCCTGTCCTCTGCATCACTCATCTCCTCAAGACTCTCAGCTACGCCCCAGCCTAGGAAATATGTGGTTACTTCGCCTATGGCGGCTCCTGTGCCTGCCGCTGTGCCTAGTATAACTGGGTGGTAGACT
>JAOZIG010000020.1:27292-27846 GCA_026014515.1 Candidatus Bathyarchaeota archaeon
CAGTCAGGTGACTCAGCATAGCCGCGATCAATACGCCAATGAGTCCAAGCTGCCCAAGACTGTCGCCCTGCACCATGAGTTTCCAGAGTAAGCCCCCTGAGATGAGGGCGACTGTGATTACTCCTATGATGCTGAGTAGGGCATTTCGTTTCATGGATTCACCGAATGAAGCTATACAGGTGTCTTGGAATTTAAGTAAACTCTTAGATGAAAGAGGTTTAGACCAGTGGGGCTACCTCATCCATCAATAGCTTGATGGATTCGGCTTCCTTACCATATGGGAAAACAATCACGAAGTGATCTATCCCAAGATCGACGTAGCCTTGTATGAACTCGGCTGCTTCCTCTGGTGTCTTGTAGCTCCATTCTCTTGGTCCACTGTATTTCTCGTAGGGTGCCTGCTCTGTAGCCTCTGCCCCTTCCAGTGCTAGATGAAGCCCAGCGCTTTTCCTAATATCATCATAGTCTCTCCCAATGCGTTTACATTGTTTTTTGAGTACTTTGAGGCGTTTCCGGTACGTGTCCAAGGGGGTGTTCCAAGCGAAGTTTGAGAC
>JAOZIG010000150.1 GCA_026014515.1 Candidatus Bathyarchaeota archaeon
CTGGAGACAGCATCAAGATAGCGGGTTTTAATAACCAGATTTTTGGTCAAACAAAACGCGAGAAAGAGCAGGTTATGAACGTGCTGGCTAACACTGTAAGAGAGTTCGATGTTGTGCTTGTTCAAGAGATCAGAGACAGTAGCGAAACAACTGCCCCAATATTTCTTGATCTAATCAACAGCATGGAGGGTCCAGAGTATGCTTTCATCAGATCAGAGCGTCTAGGTAGAACCACTAGCAAGGAAGCATACGCCTACTTCTATAACACAGAGACTATTCAGTATCTAGCTGACTCTGCTTTTGTCTATAATGACATAGATGATGTCTTTGAGCGTGAACCTTATGTTGCTAGTTTTATCGCTGGTGGATTTGATTTCACTTTGATAGGTATTCACACGAAGCCTGATGATGCTTATCATGAGATTGGTAACCTCACCCTTGTGTTTGATTACGTGGAGGGGCTTGGAAGCGAGCGTGATATTATTGCTTTGGGGGATTTCAATGCGGATGGTTCATACTTTGATGAGGACGCATTGGATAACCCGTTGAAAGACCCTGAGTATATCTGGGTCTTGGGCAACGATTGGGATACCATGACGAAGACTGACTGGACATATGATAGGATGGTGATGACTGATTACACCTATAGCAGTGAGTACATTGCTGAAAGTATACAGGTCTATTACTATGATACTGTTTATGGGTTAAACCAGACATTAACCGAATCAGTCAGCGACCATTACCCGATCTACGCTGAGTTCAGCACAGACTTACCTGATGACGATTAGGCTCAAATCTTATTGGGGTGAACCCCCTCCGCATATTTATGGATAGGATACAGGTCGTATCTGTTGAAGGCTCAAGTTACGAGTGCGGATACCAGCACGGAGAACAAGCAGAGAAACACATCAAACACAACATCGATTTCTACCTTGGCTGGTGGCAACGCAACCTAGACATGGACAAGAAAGCAGTCTGCCAGTACGCTGAGAAGGTGCTCGCTACAACCAAGGGATTTGACTCTGGATTAGTGGATGAGATGAGGGGGGTCGCTGACGCCGCCGGGGCTGATATAGAGGCTATAGCAGCCATGAATGGACGCTACGAGCTTGCATGGGCTAGCCCCGCACAACTAATGGGGGGATGTACAAGCATCGGCGTTACACCTCGTAGGAGCGAGACAGGGGATACCATGCTTGCCCAGAACTGGGATTATCGTATCGGCGTCACCGATTCCTGTATTGTGTTGAAGGTGAAAAGAGATGGAGCACCTACAGTCATGCTGCACACAGAGGCAGGGATAATTGGACACAAAGGTATGAATGAGAAGGGGCTTGGATTAATGATTAATGCCATGGTCTCGGACCGGGATCGTCTAAGCGAATCTGTCCCCTTTTTACTTGTTTGCCGTAAGATGCTGGATAGCCCAAGGTTTAGTGACGCGGTTAAGGTCTTGTTGAACGCTGAGCGGAGCCTCAGCTACAATGTGATGCTGGCAGGTGAAGGGGTGGTAGTTGATTTAGAAGCGCATCCCGATGATGTCTCATTCATCTATCCTGTTGATGGGGTATTGTCTCACACAAACCACTTCGTAGGTGAAAGAGCGCTAGGTATCAAGGATAACTTTGTCCTCACAGAGTCCAATAGTTTACATAGATACATAATCGCCAACGAAAAACTAGCATCAACAAGGCATCACAGCTTCGAGAGCATAAAGGAGATACTAACGAACCACTTTGATCACCCGCTGAGCATTTGCCATCACCCCAACCCAGAAAACAACAAGGATCACTGGGAAGAAACTGTCTCGTCAGTGTTTATGGTGCCTGAGAAGCGGTTGTTTATGTGTACAGCGGGTCCACCATGCTGTAACAATTATGAAACCTTCTCTTTCTAGGGTTATCATAATCCCTTTAAGGGACCCATCATTCAGGTTGGGGGAATAAAAGTTGAGCGAGCAGATATCAACACTCGAATTAATAGCATATGTTATCGGAATTATCCCCAGCGTGTACTTCGCATACAGGCTGCTCGTAGAGCTATACTATTACTTGACCAAGAAGGAAGACGATTTCCTGTAATGACAGAGGAGAAAACAAAGTACTGTCACCATTGCGGCGCCATGATACCCTACATGGATAGGTATTGTCCTGCATGTAACGCAGAACAGGGTATTATTTCCGGTATGATGCCTGTTAGGGAGGATAAGGGGAAGAGCAAATGGACTGCGGTTATTCTTAGTTTTCTTATTACTGGGCTTGGTCAGCTTTATCTCGGCAAACGAAAACGTGCTGCTGCTTTTTTCATTGGGACTCTTATTCTAGGTGGGGTTATCTCTATGTTTTATTCACAGGAGCAGGTGATGGGCTTCGGGGTATTGATGGCGTTTGTCTCTGCCATTGATGCTTACATGATTGCGTCGAGAAATAGTCAGCCTATATAACTTTGATTCACTGGGTTTATTATTGAACATGCAGATTTCCTTCTAGTGAATCATATTTGAAATACGAGATAAAATATCAGCCAAGCTATAGCATGCTAGAAGTTGAACTAGAAAAAGACGAACAAATCACAGGTGAATCAGGCGCCCTCACCTACATGAGCCCAAACATCGACATCAGAACAAGAACAAGAGAAAAAAGCCTACTTGGAAGCCTCAAAACAAGCCTCCTCGGGGGACAAAGCCTATTTGTTACAGACTTTGCAGCCATGGGTGGAACTGGAAAAGTTGCATTAGTAGCAGCTCCTATTGGAGACATCATCAAGCTAGATATAACACCGGAGCATGGATATATCATCCAGAAATCAGCTTACCTCGCATCAACTCAGAACATCGATCTTGATGTACGCTGGGAGGGGTTCTCAAGAGGACTTTTTGGTCAAGGTCTATTCATGATCAAGACAACAGGCATGGGTGACTTGTTCATCAACAGCTTCGGAGCACTTGACAAACATACGCTGGCTCCCGGCGAACAACTCGTAGTAGACAACTATCACCTAGCAGCCTTCAGCGATACATGTGAGTACGAGGTACGCAAATTCGGTACATGGAAAGACACCCTGTTCAGTGGCGAGGGGCTAGTGACCTATATCGAGGGTCCGGGTGAGGTCTATGTGCAGACAAAGAATCTCCGCGAGTTCGTGGACTGGATTTGGATGCTTATTGGCCCCCGTGTGGCTGCTCGACAGGCGAGATAGATGATTGATACCATCTATTTTGATAACTGGAACACCATTGTGCAGGCACCTTACCTCATGAGCAGGGGTAGCAGCACAAGGGTTCTTCACGGTTATCTGGTGGATCAAGGCTTCAAAGTAGACTATGAAGTCTTCACAGAGGTCTATAGACCCATTGCTAGAGCTCACTTCAATACTTGTGAGGAGGCGGGACATCGTGAGCCAGATTATCGCCAGATCATT
>JAOZIG010000400.1 GCA_026014515.1 Candidatus Bathyarchaeota archaeon
GCGGTCTGTGTTGTGGTTATCGGTTGCGAGCCTTTTGTATACTCAATGTATCTCGGGTAGTTTCCATAGTAATCAGCCACTATCTGTTCACCTCACCCATAAGTTTGATATCCATAGCCATGTAGCTCATGGTGTTTTCAGTGAGCATGTCTTCGATACTCATTACCTGGCCTTCATCAACGATGGTTACGCCAAGTATGGCCATTGAAGCTGCCTGTCCATATTCGTTGTTGAACGATATGGTGATATCAAATGGAGGCAGTTCGTCTGTAACCATGCGTGAATACATTTCAGCAAATTCCAGGTCATTTTTTGCATACTCGGAATAGGTGCCTGCATTCTGTTGCATTTCTGTAACAAGCTCTTTTACGACGTGTCTGTCGAATACTGTAAAGATCAAACTTCCAGCTATCGTCCTTCCGCCATATGTGAACCCTTTTGGGTTTACTGATCCAAGCGCTCTTACCGGGTATTTCTCCCTGTGAACAGAATATGATATTGTCTGAAGTTCTCCGATCACTACAGCCTTTCCTCCAGGTAAGGTTATACTCGCTACAATGTCTGTACCTGCAAAACTGTTGTAGGATCCTGAATACATGCTTTTAGACAAAGAACCCATCCTTTCTGGTTAAAAAAAATACGGGCGTGTATTTCAACGCCCGCGGGTTTTACTTATTGACTGGAGACAAGTGAGTCAGACCACGAGCAACAAACGTACAAGCTTTTTCGGTTGTGATGTCATCGATGCTCATTCCAGATCCTTCATTCAAGATCTCTACGCCCAGTATGCTCATAGTGGCTGCTTGTCCATATTCATTTTTGAATGAAATGGTGATGTCGAACGGAGGAATTTGGTCAGCATAGGTTGCTTCCAACTGTACGAACTCGTCGCCGTCGATAGCATTGTCCATAGCTTCTTGTTGGATGTCGTTCCATCCTTCTTCAGTGCTGCTTCCGTTCATGGAAAGGTTTTGATACTCTGGTTGGTTGGCTGCTGCCGTCCAGTACATAGCATCAACATTACCCTCTTTTAGATTGTAAAAACAGTCCTTGTCGAACACTGTGAATACAAGGCTTCCTGCGATTCCACGTTTTCCCCTGGAGAAAGAACGAGGATCAGGTGCGCCCATAGTGTAGACAGGAGCTTTTTCACGAGTAACGCTGTAAGTGATAGCCTGCAATTCTCCAATGACCCTGCCATTGAAGGTAGCAACGATATCAGATCCAGCATAAGTTGTATAAGTCTTTTGATATTTACTCTGCATATTTTCTCCTCCTTATTATAGGCTAGGTCGCATAGCAACCGTCAAAGTAATCTTTCTTACTTCGAATGCAGGAATGACTTCTACTACAACATTCATCCGTCCTGAGATGATTTGAGAAAGCGTAGCGCTAACAGAGAATCTGAAAGCTTGGATCGCTCCGACTTTCACCATTGCTTGAAGTGCGCTCCTGATTGCAGTATTGAGTGCGTTTCTTTGCGCGATGTCATTTGGTTCTCCAATGAATGGATCGCAAACTTCTTGAACAGCTTCGACTACGTCGTTAGCGATTCTCATGGTTGTCAATCTGGTGTAATCGGAAGATTGTCCTGCAGTTGTAACACCATCAGTGATGATGATCCGTCCGTTCTTGATTCTGTAAGAAACGATGTTCTTAGAGCAAAGAGCGTCCAGCTGTGCAGGGCTTGGATTGTAGTTAAGAGCAACAGCGCCTGGAAGTGCTTTATTGGTCGTTGAAGATTGTGCAGCAAGTGTAGCGACGTATCCAGCATAAGCTGCGACTCCAGAGTCGAGACAAGTGGTTCCATCGGTCAGCTTAAATGCTGCTTGTGGTCCTGCGATCAATGAAAGAGATCCATTGAATTCTTGCACTCCAAGTCCGTCCAAGTAAGTTTTTACATCAGACAATGAATTAGAATCTGCAGGTCCAAGTGCCATGAATCCAAGAACTTGAGAGTTCTTCAATGATGCTGCGTAGCAGAATCCTGCAAGCTGTGCTGCAAATCCCTGGGTCACTCCTGCGTAGTAGTTGTAATCTACTGTGATCGTTCCTGAAGGTGCTGCGCTGTCAAAGGTGATGACACCGGTCAGGTAGTCTACAGTGTAAGTCTCAGTAGCCAAAACGCCGTCGTCGTAAACCTTTACGCTTCCTTCTACTACGTATCCGTAGTCGAGGGTAACTTCAAGGGCGACAGGTGTAGTTGCTTCAGCGGTTACAACGGTCAAGGTGCCCATGTACTGGGAATAGTCAAGGACTTCGCCAGTAAGATCTGGAGTGGTCAACGTATCATCACCATAGGTTCCTACAACAACGATATTGTCAACAGCATAGTCTTCCAGATTCTTGTAAACAGTATGAAGGTTTTCATACTTGGTGTCAGCTGTAGCTCCAGCCAGTTCGCAGATTCTGATGTCTTTACATCCTGCGTCTACTGCCTGCTTCCAAGCGACAAACAATGGATTGGTTGCCACAGCAGTTCCGAAATAAGATTCGAAAGTGCTTTGAGAACCTACCCATCTCGGGTTAACTTCTTGTGTGTCTAGGTCTGAGCCTGAATCCTTTGTGCCGATAATCAAAAGACTTCCAGTTGAGAAATCGGAACTGTCGATTACCAACCCGCCGTCTTTCATTAAGACATCAAAGCCTGGCAAGTAATTATAAGGCATATACTTGTTTCCTCCTTAATCTTTATACTTATGATATGGAAATACCATAGTCATCAAACAAAATTATCCTAACTCGACATCTATCTCCGAGATCAACGGGATCTCTTCGACGTAAGTCATATCGAGGTGAACCTCATAGTTCAAGGTCCTGTTCATTAAATCGACACGCCATTGCTGGGTGTCAGTGTCGTTCACCTGTCTTTTAAACCTGATGAACTTAACCCCATTTTTCATGAGGTATCCGCTTTGTTCACGCATAAATGCTATGAACTGTTCGGTCACAATGTCGGCTTGTTCGCCGGTGTCCGCCCATATGTCGAAGCGCACCAGGTATTTCATCTTCTGTCCGTAGACTTTAAACGATTTACCGTCTTCTGTGATTTGGTCCCTCTGTCTTGGCATCGGCTCGCCTTCGACCATCTCTTGTATCCTGTGAGTGATCAATGGTCCTGAGCTCTCTTCTTTTGAAGGCCATGCGGCACAGAACGATATATTGTCTTTGCCCCAGGCCGAGAGCAGCCTAGCTCTCACCATGTCGGTGAATTCGGAGTAAGTCTGGCAGCTCTTATCTGATGTAAGTCTGTCCATAATCCACCTCCTAGTGCCTGAACAGGATGTTTGTAGTTACTGTCTTGATCTCGCCATATGGCACGACAGTAACTTCAATCTCAAGCGTCGTCCTCAGTTCATTCGTTCTGATCGTATAAGTGTAGTCGCTGATGACATTTGACTTAATCATCTGCGT
>JAOZIG010000240.1 GCA_026014515.1 Candidatus Bathyarchaeota archaeon
TGCTTACTCTGAGCCGTATCATACCAGTCAATCGCCGTATACTCCTCCGGGTAATTAGGCTCAACCTCGACACCAAGGGCATCATAGAACCTGTTCATGTACTCCGCTCCCAGCATTCTCCATGATTCACCACTGGCAATATTGTAGATGTGATTCTTCTTCTCCTCTAGGCACTTGAACAAGGCATAGGCCGCGTCATCAGCGTAGACGCACTCGACACGCTGATCAGCTCGATACGCAACAGTCTCAGGAAGCTCAAGAAGATCAGCCACACTCACTGGCGCTATCCTTAGAACCGTGTATGGGTTACCTGATGCTTTGATGCTTTGTTCAGACTGTATCTTGGACTCCGCGTAGATGTTGTGGGGTGCCTGTTTATGGCTCTCTTTTATCGGCGGGGGCTCGTTCGCGGTTACGCCATAGGTTGCGATGCTGGATGCGAATATCATGCGCGTCTCTGGTTCTATTGATTTGAGTATGTTCTCTGTGCCCTCAACGTTGATTCGTTGGGTCAGGTCTCTGTTTTGCTCTGTACGTGGCGGTAAGAGAGCCGCGAGATGGATCACCGCATCAACGCGGGAACACGCTTCTTTGACATTAGCCTTGTTCGTAATGTCTCCTTTTATGGTCTCGACTCCCAGCGCCTCTAATGTGCTCCAGTTTACCTGAGGCAAGTCAAACGCTTTCACAGAATAACCCTGTTCCGTGCAGAGTCTTACCGCCTTGTATCCGAGACGCCCAGCAGCTCCAGTGACTAAAACCTTCATACGATACTCACACAGATATATGGCTAACACAGGGATAAATTATGGTTCTACGAATCGGGCACAGAGGCGCAGCAGGACACGCACCAGAAAACACGTTACCATCATTTAGGAAGGCTGTTGAGCTTGGTTGTGATATGACTGAGCTTGATGTCCATATTTGTGCATCTGGTGAGGTCGTTGTTATTCATGATGAGAAGGTAAACAGAACCACAAACGGCAAGGGATGGGTCTCAGAGTTATCATTGACTGAGTTGAAGCAACTGGACGCTGGTAACGGTGAAACGATACCGACACTTGAAGAAGTATTACAACTCATCAAAGACCAGATAATGCTCAACATTGAACTAAAGGGACTCGGCACAGCAAAACCCGTCTATGAACTCATGAGAAAGAATGGTTGGGGGAACGAGAAACTGACTATAACCTCGTTTAACTGGGATATGCTCAGCGAGTACAAGAGGCTCGATCCAGATGCAAGAATTGGTGTATTGACCTTCAAGAATCATGACGAGGCTCTGAGATACGCTGAATCCATCAAAGCATATAGCGTCAACCCATATCACATGCTTCTACAGAGAAAATACGTTGAGGAAGCTCACAGTAAAGGCATCAAAATATATCCATGGACACCAAACAAGCCAAATGAGATCAAAAACGTTATTGAAAAAGGAGCTGACGGGGTAATAAGCGACTACCCTGATAGGATACTCTAGCCGAACAGGTTCCTGAAGAAGTCCATTATCCTCTGGAATATGGATTGGATACTGAATCCCCCTGATTCCTCTCCAGTCTCTTCCTCTTGTTCTCCTTCTTCCCCTGTGTCTGGCTCAGTTGTTCCATCCGGTGTCTCGTTTGTCGTGTCATCTGTGCCTGTCTCGTCTTCGGTTGAGTCTCCTTCCTCGGTTGCTAAGATGAAGGTGCCTCCTTTTTCAACGCCGCCAAGATGCACCAAGCCACTATGTGAGTAATCGTTTAGATTGAAACCGTAATCCACCTCAGTCCAAAGCCACAACTCGTCATAAGCTGACTCTTCATCTGCTGCGTCCTCCCCCATCTCTCCAGTCAGAACCTTCATGAGGAAATCGGTTCCCATCTCATCAGGTATTCCAATGGGCTGTACCTCATATAACTTGGATGGAGTTACCTCCACATTGATCTGGAAACCGTCTTCACTTGGTGTGGGGTCTGTTACCGTAACATCGATACTGGTTGTGCTCTTTGTGTAGACGTTGATTTTAGGCAAATCTAACAGGTCTTCATCATCCACTTCTATGACCGCATCCGGGTCTCCGACGATATTTAATTTAATATCAGGGAGGAAGGGAATGCCTCCAAGGTTTTCGGTCATAATGTCGAGGGTGAAGGGTTTGCCGTTGAATATGTTTGGCCCATTTACCCACGCGGTGAAATTAAGGTCAAGTTTGGGGCTAATCACCGTAATTGGTACCTCCTTCAGGTAATCATTTTGATCCGCTGAGACCCAGGCAAACTTCCACTCTGACTTCACTGTACCCGTCATTCCGGGGGTCTCAAAGAAAAACGAGAACTCCTCGACTTCAGCCGGACCAGCCCAAGCCCTCATATTAGGAATCTCTGATAACGCCTCAAGCTGCTCATCGGTATAGATTGGGTTTATCTTGTTTTCGAGGAAATCCTGCTCCTCTGGGGTTAATTCGCTGTCCTTTACCTTCTGTTTATACCATGGAACAATGAAAGCGTCCCCTAGGTCGTCTGGGAAATTTAACTCCGTTGGGACTTCAAACTTCGGTCCTGTATCGTAGAAACCAGTTTTTGTAGGGTCAATTAAATCCTTTTTTACAACATATTCATCGTCAAGAGTACCCGCACCTTCGACATCAACCATGTCGCTCCCAATAACTAAGATGCCGTTTTCGCCCTTTCTTAAACTCACACTGCTATCAGGGTCCAACACCGTTGGCTCCCTGATGATGAAATTATCTCGCCAGAACCCCTCAATACCAAACGTGTAGGTATCATCGTTTATCTCAACCAAGGGGTAATGCATGTTCACATTCACGCTATAGGTATAGTCTCCGGTTGGCATGTCCTCCGGTAGCTGGCAGACATAGGTATACGGACGCAAACCCGGAAAACACGGCTCATCAATATAGAACTGGATGTATGGACCCCACTGGGTGCCATTTCCCTCAAACATAACAGATATTTCGGGGATAAACAGTGTAGAACCTGTGTTGTTGAGCCACACGATGTTGATAAGAGCTCCACCCGTGTAGCATGTGTCTGATAACTGAGTTATGCCCGTTACACTGCTCTCTGTAACTACCGCTGGTACCTCTAATAGCCCAGTCACCGGTTCAAACAACTGGAACGCCTCACTTATCACAGAGTGAGTGGTCTCGCTCTCACCGTTAGCAAAAACCAAGTCACCATCCAAAATAATGCTGTAGACTCCGGGCGCAGCACCTGTTGATACCCAGCTCACAGGAACCATAACGCTCTCACCGGGAGCAACAACCTGCTCAACATCAAAATCTCCCGCCTCATACATGATTCCACCGGGTGAACCGATGGTG
>JAOZIG010000114.1 GCA_026014515.1 Candidatus Bathyarchaeota archaeon
CCAAGAACATACAAGTCCAAGGTCTATAGCTTCAAGGTCTCGAGTGCCGCTGAGGGGCAGAGTGGTGCTGTTACATATCCGGGAGCCTTGGATGCGGCTGTCTTGATGTATAACAACGTGAACATGATGAAGGAGCATATCCCGGCCTTGATGAGGCGTGGGGGCAGCATCAACGAGTTCATGATGACTGGTGGACAATGCACTGTGGCTAACCCGACCCTCAGTCAAGTCATCTATGCTTGGAGAAATAGCAACATTGTTGATCAAGAAGCAGTTGAGAAGGTCATTGACCGTTGTGCACAGGGAGCAGCACTCGTAGCAGATTGCATAGTAGAGCCCAGAGTACTCACAGCGGTACGCACAGGACTACCAAATACGGTCATGAAAGACATTGTTTGGGCGAACCTCATGAAGATAGGCGCACCAGCCTATACAACGGAAGACAAGGAATACGCACGAACAATTCAGCGAAACATGGGCTTAGAGCCCCTAGAAGAACCATTATACACCGAGATAGTGCCACCTGAGAAAGCCTACGGTGACTTCCACCCCGCTGACGATGTAAACGAGTTCACATGGCACTGCCCAACAGCAAGACTCTATGTGAGCAAAGCCATGCAGCCTATACCCGGTGTAGCGTATCCTCGCTGGGCTAGCAGCAGCCTCTGCGGTTCCGGTGTAACCCACAGGATGGGTATGTGCGCAGCCAAAATACTCGCCTTAAGCGCCATAGACATCATAGAAAAACCAGAACTACTCCAGGAAGCTTGGCGAGAGTTCAAAGAAAGAAAGGCTCAACATGATGAGCCTCCACTGCTACCCGATGGCTTGAAGCCTCCGGTGGAGCTCAGGTGGCCTGAGTGGGTTACCCGACCCGGAGATGAGTGGTGGATTCCACCACAGTAGCCTACTTGAAGTAGCTTGGTGGTAGCTCCGCCTTGCCTGTCTTCTTTTTCAGCTCTGTTAGCTCTGTTTTGATTCGGCGGTGTACGTCCCAGAATGCTTCTGGGATGCCCTCCTCGTCTCCATAGAGTTCTTCCATGCGTGCCTGTTTTTCGAGGTATTTGTCGACGCGGATGCTGAACTGTTCGATGTACTCTGCTTCAGTGTATTCCCGGTTGAAGACCTGTTTGAAGAGCTTCGCTAGGTCCGCGTATTTTGGTATGTAGCCGATGGGAGTTTGTATTCCCTCGTATTCTCCGTGGACTCTTCCCTCCGCCCAGATGACCCATATCTTCTTGTCTACTTTTTCGTTCAGGTAGCGTCCATTCTGGTCCTTGATGAAGTAGTTGGTACTATACACCTTGGGGGTGTTAGATAGTCTTTCACCAAAGTCTATGTGGTTGCTCAGGTATCTGCCGAATGGTACCACCATAAAGTCCATGATGGCCATGGGGCTGCTGTTTCTGACACCTGCTTTGCCGAGTGTTGCGCTGGTGGTCTCGGACTCGATGGTGGCTCCCATGTAGACGCCGTGTGCCCATGTTAGTGCTTCACTGATGGGTGGGTTTGTGTCGCTGTCTCTGCCGCCGTAGAAGACGCCTTTGATGATGTGTCCCTCTTTGGTGTCCCAGTCTTGGTCGATGTTCTCCAGTTCATCGAGTCTTATGGTGTATCGTGCGTTGGGGTGAGCCAAGGGTATCTCGTTTCCCTTCTCATCCTTCTTGCCCTTGTACCAGTCTCCGCTGTGGTTCATTCCCTTCTCAGGGTACTCGTCCTCTGGGATACCCATTCCAAGCCAGTATGCTTCGCCTTCATGGATCAAGATATTGCTGAAGATCATCTCACGGGGGGTTGTCAGGGTCTTGTAGATAACGGGGTCATCTATGGGGTTCACGTCCCTGATGATGCCAAAGACCCCTGCCTCAATGTTTACTGCCCTACAGTTACCATCTTCATCTTCCTTCAGGTAAGCTATGTCGTCACCTACGATGGTCATTCCGGGGATCATGGCTGTGCTTGTCTTGCCACACGCTGAGGGGTAGGCTCCTGTGAAGTAGGTTACCCTGTCCTTGTCTGGGTGTTTGACGCCCATGATGAGCATGTGCTCTGTTAGCCAGTCGCTTTGATTCGCCTTGTATATGCTGAGCCTCAAAGCTAGCTTCTTCAAGCCGAGGCTGTTACCGGCGTACTGGTTGTTCACCGTATAGACCTTGCCATCGATTACGTCAACGTAGATGCGGCGCTTATCGATGTTCACAGTAGTGTTTCGCTCGTCAAGTGCTCCTGCGCTGTGAATGAATGTGAAAAAGTCATTGCTTCCCTCTAGTTTCTTGAACTCGCTGTACCCGTTTCTATAGAGAATATCCTCACTGTGGGCGACGTATGCGCTGTCTGTTAACTGTAGAGCACATTGTGTGAATCTACTGTTGGTTGGTCCAAGGCTGAAGAACCGTATCAGACAAGTCTTGCCCTTCATGATTCCATCCATGATTCCAAGAACCTCCTCAAGTCCCTCATCTCTATCAATAGAGTTGATGCCTTTGCTCATCTTCATGTCAGGGGTCTTGAGAACCCTTGTGTTTCCCTTGTCTCTTGCTTGATCATAGTAGCTGTCATAGTGGATGGTGTGTCCCTTCATCTTGAGGGGCATTTCCTCATCCAAGTCGATGGCGATCTGTCTGACTCTTTCGACGTCGCGTTTGCTATCATCGAACACTATGGCTACTTTTGGTTTGCATAGTTCTAGGAACCTTTCCACTTGTTCCATGACATGGGGGTTGTTGAGTGCCTCAAGCTTCTGTAGGCTCTCCTTGTCCATGTACTTCAATAATGACTCCAATATGCCTCTCACCTCTTTCTCAGAGCCCCATATTAGGTTTATCGGTAACCCCAAATCAGACCTCGGCTTCCTCGGGGGGCTTGATGTCCTTGAACGTCAACCAGAGCAACACATCATAGATTGCCTTGATGGCTCCTGCTACCAGAAAGGGTGTTCCTATGCCTATGAACTGCATAAGATACCCAGCGATACTTGGACCAATAGCCAACGTGAAACTCCTTGGTAGGTTTATTAGACTCTGGAAACGGGCTCTTTCCTCTGGTTTCACGATAGCCATTGTATAGCTGTCTCTTGTGGGGACGTCCATCTGGCTCAGGAGGCTTCTGCCTAGGTAGAAGAAGAGGCTTGTTTCCAGTGACGGCATGTATGGTACTACTGCCATCATCAGGTTGGCGGGTAGATGACTGAATACCATGGTGTTGATTAAGCCAATTCGTTTACTGATCCGAGCCGCAGCCATAAACGAGACCGCCGCCAATAGGCTGCTCGCAGAGAAAACCATTCCAATCTTGTCCATGGCTAACCCGAATCTCTCGAACAACCAGTACGCTACGAGGCTCTGGGTTATGAAGGCGCCTCCGAGGGCATCCATACTGAAGAGGACTGATAAGAGCATGAGGTAACGCTTGGTCTCGCTGCTCAATACTACTTTTTTTGCTTCTTCGAGTTTTATCTCAGCCTCCTCATCAAGCATCATGTATAGTATTATCAATACGAGGTTTAATCCGGTGAATACACCAAACATTGCACGGTATGCCGCTGGTTCACTGTAACCCAGTCCCTCCAATAGGACTAGTAACCCTGTGAATAGTGACCCAGTTGCAGTGGCGAGGGAGCCCACGGTGTTCCTTATGGCATATAATTCTGTTCTTTTGTTATCCTCACAACTTTGAGCCAGTATTACTCTTTCAAGCATTTGTGCAGCTCCAAAGCCACCCCCGTATCCCATCGAGGCGGCGATAGCCACTACGATTAGTAGTCTTGTGTTGGTTGTGAATGTGAAAACGAGTCCACCGAATGTACTCAATAACCCAAAGAAGACCAATAATTTTCTTCTACCGAGACGCGCCTCAAGGAACCCAGCGGCGAGATTGAATAACGTGGAGCTTATCAAGCCACCAGTCAAAACCAGACCAATCTGGCTGATGGATAAACCAAGGGTCTTGAGGTAGATTGCGAAGCTGATGCTTACAAAACTGGCTGCAAAAGCCTGTATGGGTCGAACCGCAAGCAGTATCTTTCCGTTACGATGAACCCAGTCAAGCATACCTTAGTGATGCACCATAGCTTTCTAAGAATCTTCCCTCTGAAAACCGTTAAAACCCCAGACCCCCTCTTTCAACCATGTCTGAAAACGGAAAACTATCCAAGTTCTGGGTACAAGAACTCACCAGACCCGCATTCGCAGACTGGCTAGAAAACGAGCCAGCACCAACCGTAATCATCGGAATCGGAGCCATCGAACAACACGGACTACACCTGCCCCTAGGCACTGACAGCCTCGGCGTAGCCAAGTTCATTCATGAGGTAGCAGCCCTTACAAACAGTGTCTGTATTCACCCCTGTTGGCCCGGATACAGCCCCCACCACATGTCCTTCCCGGGCACGGTAACCTTCAGCAGCGAGACCCTGATGGGAGTCCTCATGGACACCATTGAGAGCTTTGCCCATCACGGAGTTAAACGGTTCATTATGGTCAACTACCATGGTGGAAACGAGCAGACCTTCCAGCTTGCCATCCAGAAGGCGAGGAGCAAGTATAAGGTAATGATCGCAGCCCCTACTGGTCCAAGGAACACTGAACTAGCTAAGAAGATACAGGAGCGTATGGCGCGGTATCTTGAGGTTCACAGTGGACCACGTGAGACCAGCTTCGCGTTACACTACTTCCCCGAGTTATGTGAGATGTGGCGAGCCGAGGACTGGGAGAACGGATTGGTGCTCTCAAAGGAGCTTCAGGCGTTTATGGACCCTGACCGAGAGGACTATGAGCTTGTGAGCCAGATATTCCATGCCTCATTCGGTCCCATGACCGAGGATATTACAAGGAACGGTCAGTACGCCAGCAGCGACCCCCGAAAAGGTAACGCTGAGGAAGGCGCTGCCATGATGAAAGAGGCTGTAGAGTTCATGGTTGACTTCATCGAGCTCTGGAAGTCTCTTCCACTACCCCCAGCCTACAGAGATTAACTATTCTTTAGTTTCTCTGCCTCTTTTTTATCCATAGCCACAGAGTGAGCCGCATCAGGGTACTTTGAGGCTCTTACATCTGTTTTGAAAGCCTTGAACGCATCAGTGATGGTCTCATTGAGATCAGCATAGAGCTTCACAAAGGGAGGCTGAGTCTCGTAATAGCCCAGTAGATCGTGGCTGAGCACTACCTGACCATCACAGTGTGGACCTGCACCGATACCGATGGTAGGCATCTTCAGTCCTTCAGTAATCAGTTTTCCTGCCTCGGTTGTGACAAACTCGATGACAACACTGAATGCACCAGCAGCCTCCAACGCCTTTGCGTCTTCAAGAATAGCCTTTGCTGTTTCTGCATCCTTACCCTGTACCTTGAAGGCACCTCCTACTGATGCTCGCTGTGGCATCAACCCGATGTGCGCCTGAACAGGGATACCCGTATCTGTTATCGCCTTGACCATGGGGGCTACTTCTTTTCCTCCTTCGAGTTTGACTGCGTCTGCTCCTCCTTCTTGTATGAGGCGTGCCGCGTTTCGTTTTGTTTCTTCTGGGCTGATGTGGTAGCTCATGAAGGGCATATCAGCAACGATTAGTGGTGTCTTGGCTCCCCGTACCACTGCTTTGGTGTGGTGTATGATGTCATCAACCGTTACCGGTATCGGGTTAGGGTAGCCTAGCACCACCATGCCAACGCTATCTCCCACGAGAATCATGTCCAGTCCTGCTTTCTCCCCCAGTAACGCTGTTGGGTAATCATAGGCGGTGGTCATGGTGATCTTTTCACCTTTTTCTTTCATCTTCCATAGCTTTGAGACAGTAATCTTCGACAAAGTAAACACTAGGGAAAACGTTGACTTTTAGAAATTAAAAATAAGCGATGACCCTACTTCCGCATAGTGGAGTAGAGTCCCGTTGGTGCGTGTTTGTACTCAAAGTGACTCAGGTCCGCTGGGCACTGACCCAGAGCATCAACGATGATAATCTCTTCTCCAAGCTCCTCATAGACCGCCCTGAAGTGGGTCTTGGACTTGGAAACGATAATCTCGAAGCTCAGTGGGTCGTATCCGAGTCGTTCTATGGGGTCTGCGTCTATTAGGCTGTGTTGTCTGGAGACCAATTGTATCCATAGTCCGCTTACTTGGATGATTGCTGATGGACCAAGGTCCACCTCACGATTAATGGTCATGGGTCCGGTACCAGTGTATTTTGCTTCTCCAGCCCAGAGTATCTCTGCTCTTACCCTGAACTTGCCTCCGTCTCTCCACCCTGTGCTTGCACCTATTTCTAACTCGATTTTAGTGCCTTTTCCAGCTTCCACACATTTCAGTGCTGATGGTGGATCATAGATCATGGGTACGGCTGCGTTTTCAGCTCCTTGTTTGAGTAACTCCCGTATGATGAATGTAGTATCATTGGTTCTATCCGCGTGATCCAGTATCACAATGGGCTTCACAGCTGTCTTCGCTTTCTCGATAGCTGCCTTCACACCATCCTCCATGCTGTACAGGGACTTGTTACCCATTCCAGTGAGCATTCCCCTATGCTCCCAAGCAAGCTCCGATAGATCATCAACGATCTCCTTCGCTAACGCTGGATCATTATCCGTGACAGCGATAGCCGACATACCCAGATTATGCACATCAGCCCAAGCGAATCCAAACAACACAGTAACATCAATGACTCCAGGCTTAGTCATCCACTCCTTGAGCCTAGCGATAATATCCTTGGCTGGTGAGATGGTTGTGGCACTGAAGACTGAGGGTACCACTATGCCCGGTTTCTTGATGGCTGAGACTGGTTTAACTTCTCCTCGTAGGGTCTTGAACATGCACTTGGCGGCTCTTCTCCCTGTCTCGGCTTGGTCAATGTGGGGGCTGCTGTGGAAACCGAATACCGCTGTGGCTTCTTTGAGTAGTGCCTCGTCCTTGTTTCCGTGGAGGTCAAGGGTCACCATTATTGGAATATCATAGCCCACGGCTTTTCTCACGGCTCGTACAGCATCCGTCTCAGGATCAGTACGACTCTCAGTAGCCATAGCACCATGCAGGCTCAGTAAAATACCGTCAAGATGATCCTTTTCTTTCCTGAACCCCTCCACAATCAAAGGCACGTAGTGGTTGTACACCTCGTCAGCCACAGTTGCTGTAGCTCCACCGCTACCAACCACGATGGGCACCATCTCGGCTTCTTCTTTTTCGCATATCTCGATGAATCCACCGATACAGCTGTTGGTGGTTCTTCCTTTCTCGACTATGTCCTCGCCATAGGCTGAGGTCAGTTCAAAATCATCTAAACTGGTTACGCCGGGCCAGAACGAGACAGTCTCGTGGCTGAACCCGGCTACTCCTATCCTGTACTTCATTTTCCAATCACTATCCCTGAGGGGTCAATCTCCTCCCTAAGCAACCTGAGCTCTTCCTCCGTGGGTGGCTCAGTTACACCCACCGCATCTGGTATAATCAGCTCAAAGCTCGTGTTTTCAACTACTTCTTCAACGGTTACACCCGGATGCACCCGTAATAACATCATTTCCTTGGTTTCTTCATCAAAACCCATTACGCCTAGCTGTGTAATCACCCTGTATGGGCCTGTCTCGACTGGTAATCCGGCTGCTTCACGTGTCCCCGGTCCAGTCAGGTATCCGGGTGTGGTGAGGTAGTCTAGTTTGTTTACGAATCTGAGTTTGTCGTGGCGCATGAGTATGATGGTGCGTGTGCATAGGCTTCCCACGTCGTTGGCTCCTCCGCTTCCCGGTAACCTGACCTTGGGTGTGTCATGGTCTCCAATCACAGTTGTATTCAGGTTGCCATACTTGTCGATCTGTGCCGCACCGAGGAACCCATAGTCCACGAGTCCCGCTTGTGCCATTCCCATGGCGTAGTCCATGCTGGCGGCCATTACTGCCTTGTAGAAGGTTCTGCTGTCACCGACGCTGATGGGTATGGTTGGTATCTTGGGTCCAATGCCTCCAGCTTCAAAGACGATCAATAGGTCTGGTGCGTGTAACTGTTGAGCTAGCATTGTGGCGATGATTGGTAGTCCTGTGCCTACGAAGATGGATTTCTTGTTCTCAAGCTCTCTGCTAGCGACGCATGCCATTAGTTCTGTGAGGTTGTATTCCATCTTCATCGCCTCCAAGGTGCCTCCATGGGCACCTGTAGATGTTCCAGCTTCCAGAGATGCTTCATCTTCTCCTCTCCCCCGATGAGTTCAATGTACTCTGCTTGGTTCGCTACGCCGTAGACGTACTTGTCCATGTACTCCTGTACGCCTTCATCGCTTCTGCTGAGCTTTAGCCACTCAGCCATATGCTCCTCATCACTGTAGTAGAGGTCAGGCATGTTACCCGGATGCGAACCATAACGACTCTCAACAACAGCGTCTACTACAAAGTGGGGTATCGCGGTCCTATCTGGGTGGTCTATGATGTCCTCGTGGGGTATGATTTTCTCTGTGGTGATTATGAGGCGTTTCGCGGCTCTGCTGAGTTCAATATCCTCTATGGTGGTACCGTCAATCTGACAGTTACCATACTTATCGCACCTGTGAACATGTATAAACGCGACATCAGGGTAACAAGCCGGAATCAAAGTGATAGGCTTACCCGTAAAGGGGTCTTCAACAATCTTTGAGCTACTATAATTGAAGGTATCAGTGCCCATCATTATCCGCGCTGGGAACCATGGTAACCCCATGGCTGCTGCCTTGAACCGCCACTGGAACGCCGCGTTGCTGAGTTCGGCTACTATCTTTACTCTGCCTGACTCGGTGGCTCGTCTGCCTGCTGGTGATAATCCTCTGAGTTCGTGTCCATGGGCATAGGCGCATTCAATGCGGTCAACGACGCCTCCTCCGATCAATATGTCTACGTCGTGGACGCTGGTCTTTCCAGCCATGATCATGTTGCGTCTCTGCTGTCTGATCATCTCGTATATGCCTTCCATGCTGAGCCTGATGTGCCCGAAGCCTCCCATGGCGAAATAGTAGCCGTCCTTGGTGTGCTGCTTGACGGCTTCCTTCATTGTGGTTGTTTTATCAATTAATGCCCTTGACTTGTTTTCCCTCATCCATTTCCGGCCCTCATCGGGGCTCATCCATGCAAGTAACTCGCCTTTTCCCTCGGCTAAAACCTTCATACAATATATACGGTTCTTTGAGGACTTGATGTTTTCGCCAAGTGAAAGAAAAAATTAGTAGATTCCCCGGTCTCCACTCCAGAGAAGCTTGTTCAAGGCGATGAGATACTTGTCTCGCCAAGCCTCAAGCTCCTCAAGACTCATACCTCCAACCATATCATCAACACCATCAACAGCCTTGGATTTCACAGACTCTGGGAACTCTGTCCACTGAGCCATATCCTTAAGCCATTCCTGTTTTTTGACACCGATATGATCCATGAGGTACTCTATGCCTCCCTTACCGCCGCCAAGGTGATAAACGAGGAATGGGCCCATCATGGCCCACCTGATACCCGGACCAGCCATAATCGCTTTATCCACATCCTCAACAGACGCGATACCACGATCAACAATATCCAACGCTTCTCTCCAGAGAGCTACGCTTATCCTGTTAGCGATTAATCCCGGTGCTTCCTTCTTGAGCACCACAGGGACTCTGCCTATATCTTCCATCAGCTTGTATGTCTTGTCAATGGTCTCCTTGCTTGTCTTGGGGCTTGGACTTATCTCAACCAATGGCACAAGATGCACTGGGTTCCATGGGTGGGCTACTATGGCGCGTTCTGGGTGGTGTTTCATGTCGCGTCCTATCTCGCTCATCATGTACCCTGATGTGCTGCTGGCGAAGATCACCTCTGGTGGAGCTAACTCATCCATCTCAGCATATAGTGGACACTTGACCTCAAGGCTCTCAAAAACAGACTCAATGACAAAATCTATGCCATCAAGGGCTTCCTTGAGGCTCGTTGTAGTTGATAATCGTTTTTTTGCTGCCTCTGGGTCTGTCCCGAGACCAGCATCAACCAAGACGTCAATATGGTGTTCAATTCGTTTCACGGCCTCAGCTAGTTTTTCCTCTGTGAGGTCTTGGAGTACCACCTTGTATCCTTTTAGTGTGAGTAGTGCTGCCCAGCTTTGTCCTACTAGTCCTGAGCCGACGCATGCTACATGCTCAATAGTATCAATCATGAGTATTCTGTGGGGCTTCGTATGTTTCTGGTTTTCCCTCTAGTAGTTAGCGTTAAGTTATCATAATACACAGTTTATCCATGTCAGGCAGTCACATTTTCACACGTGGATCAATGACGCTCCACGAGATGGTAAAAGGAGAAGGAATCTACCTCTGGAGTAGAGACGGACACAAATTCATAGATGGAAGCGCGGGGCCCATCTGCGTCAACATCGGACACGGTGTCAAAGAAGTAACAGACGCAGTTAAGAAACAGATGGATGAGGTCAGCTACGTCCACAGCAGCCACTTCACAACAAAATCAGTCAAAGACGCAGCAGACAAGCTAGCAGAACTAGCTCCC
Source organism: Candidatus Bathyarchaeota archaeon (assembly GCA_026014515.1). GTDB lineage: Archaea > Thermoproteota > Bathyarchaeia > TCS64 > TCS64 > RBG-16-57-9. The sequence goes on from JAOZIG010000114.1 coordinate 10,464, forward strand.
CCGACCCTCAACTATGTATTCTTCAGCTGCGGAGGCTCAGAAGCCACAGAGTCAGCAGCCAAGATGGCGCGTCAGTATCATCTGTTGAACAATGGACCAAAACGCAGCAAGGTCATCGCAAGATGGCAAAGCTACCATGGAAACACCCTTGGAGCCCTTAGCATGTCTGGGAACATCGCCCGACGAAGACGATTCGCCCCCATGCTAGTAGACTTCCCCCACATACCTCCCTGTTACTGTTATAGGTGCTGGTTCGGGAAGACCTGTGACTCATGCGACCTAGAATGTGCTAGGGCACTGGATATGCAGATAAGAGCCACTGGACCCGAATATGTCTCAGCCTTCATCTCAGAGCCCTTCGTAGGAGCCACACTGGGCAGCTTACCCGCTGCACCCGGCTACTTCCAGTTGATACGCGAGATATGCAATGAACACGGCGTGTTATTCATCAGTGACGAGGTTATGACTGGTCTCGGAAGAACAGGCAAGATGTGGGGTATCGACCACTGGGAGACCATCCCCGATATCATAGCTACAGCTAAGGGCTTAGCAGGAGGGTACCTGCCTCTTGGAGCCACGATAGCCAGTGATAAGGTGTTTGAGGGCTTTGGTGAGCCTTTTGCTCATGGTCATACTTATGGTAGTCACCCTGTTGTCTGTGCTGCTGGTGGAGCCGTTCTTGATTATATGGTGAAGCATAACCTCGTTGAGAACTCAAGGGTCACCGGCGAGTACATGCATAAACAGCTACAAGACCTCTATGATCACCCCTCCGTAGGCGATATCAGGGGTAAAGGCTTGTTTGCGGGTATAGAGTTCGTGAAAAACAAGGATACCAAGGAACCATACGATCCATGTGTAGGCTTCAACGGAAGAGTCGTTGAACAATGCTATGAGAATGGTTTGCTGGTCTACCCCGGTTCAGGCACAATTGACGGGGTCAGAGGCGACCACATACAGGTTGCGCCACCATTGATTGCTACCAAGGAAGAGGTTGATCTGATAATCGAGCTTCTCGACAAGTCCATTGGCGAGGTTGAGGCTCAGGTCCTCTAGTCTATTGGTTTGTAGAAGGCTTCTAGGGTTTCCTCTTCTTTCAATATCTTCAGGTGTTTTCGCTCATCTATGCTGTAGAACTGCATCATGAGCTTGTTTTCTCCGGGATCAAGCTTCTTAACGCTGGGTTTGACCACTTTTTCCTTGTTTTCCGGGTCATCTACCTGCTTCATCAAGTGTGCACCCAGTAAAATACTGTAAAAAGATGAATATTAGGGACCTTGTGAAACCGAGTGGAACGAGTGTTCAAATAAGGGGTGGATTATCGTATCCTACCGTTTACGACTTTTTCCAGCTTGATCTCCTCGGTGCTGGTCCGTAGCTGCTTCCCCTGCAGGTACGCGTAGCCGTCTTTTGCCTCAAGAGTGTACTTCATAAAGTCGCTGAAACCGATCTTATCGGTCTTAAACTCCTCAACTCCCTCAACATACACCTGATCACCCGGTTTACTGTTCTGGGGGTTCAATACACCGACGTTTACACCATCATCCCCTGCTAATAGCATGCCCTCACTGGGCTCACCCCTGAGCACGGCTGGCTCAAGGTTGGTTACAACTACAAGGTGTTTGCCTAGTAGGTCATTGGGGTCCGTGTAGAATGGTTTGAGTCCAGCGCATAGCTGACGTTGCTCATCTCCTAAGTCGATCTTCAGGACGTAGAGCTTGTCTGCGTTGGGGTGATCCCTGATCTCAACTACCTTGGCGACCTTGAGGTTCAAAGCCGAGATATCAGTCTTGTTCAGCAGCCTATACTTGCCTCCGCAGTACTTGGTGATGAGTTCACACATCTCTGTGATGGCTTCCTCCAAGTATAGCCCAGTGGTTTCACTGTTTCCCTGAACATAGAGTAAGAGATTCTTGCTGTCGAGACCAGTCTTTGTGTGCTGTCCCTGTTTGACGTCTAGCCAGCAGAGTATCTTCTGGTCATCCATGAACGCGAACTTACCTGCTTGAACCTTTTCCGGCTCTGTCTCGCCTAGTGGGATGTATAGCTCGTTGCCTTTGGTTACGGCTAGTCGGAGGTTTCCCTTGATGTTATCCAAGTCGTGGAGTCCCGCGCTGATTAGTTTCTTGGCTGATACCAGATTGTAGCTGTCTACGGCTGTATTGATGGTTGGTAGTCCCCCGTTCTCCTTCACCATCTTCACAAGGTACTCGGCGCTGTTCTCGACATCAACCTTGAACTTCTTGTATATCTCGTTGTAAGCATCCACTATTGGGTTGCCTTCAAGCTCGATCTCTTTGATCTCCTCGGCTGCCTCCTTCTTGAGCTTATCAAGCTCGCCACTGGATTTCTTGATCTCAACACCCTCGATAACCGCCAGCTTAACATCAATACCCAATCTTTCAATCTTAGAGTCGATGCTGAAGTTGATCTCACGCTCAACTGGCTCCGGTTCAGGTGTCTTGATCTCGATGGGCTCAATCTTTCTGAGTATGATCTCAGCTTTGCCTAGTTTGTGGTCCTCGACTCGTTTATCCAAGTCCGCCCATTTCAGATCAAAGAGGTTTAGCTGTTTCTCGACTTTCTCAGCGAATAAGGGCATCACTGGTTTGATCATGATTGCTATGTTCTTGACGATGTTCACACAGTCTGTAAGCACTCTTTGTGTCTTCTCTGGTTCAGTCTTCTTCAGCTCCCATGGAGCGTTATCTTGGAAGTACTTGTTTCCGATGCTGCCTATCTCAAGTATCCTGTTGATGGCATCACGGTACTCAAGGTTCTCGTATGCCTCATAGACCTTCAACGACTTCTCATAAACGTCTTTGATGAGCGCCTCGTCCTCGATCTTTGTTGTCTCGCCCTTGAAGTTCTTCCCAGTGAAGCTCATAACCCTGTAGACTAGGTTGGCTAGGTTGCTTACCAGCTCGTTATTGATTCTGTTTTCAAGGTTCTTAAGATCAAGATCGATGTCTGTCATGGTGTGGCTCAGGTTCGCTGCATAGTAGAATCTGAGTAGCTCCGGGTCAAGGTGCTCTGCGAAATCATCTGATGTAAGGAATGTACCTCTGCTCTTGCTCATCTTCTCACCATTCACGGTGAGGAATCCGTGGACCACGATGTTGTCTGGTACGTGGAACCCGGCTCCGTAGAGTACAGCGGGCCAGAATAGTAAGTGGAAGTAGATGATGTCCTTGCCTATGAAGTGGATTATCTCGTGATCATCTGTCTGCCAGATGTCATCAGCGGTGAAGTCCTTGTCCTTACAGTAGTTGGCTGTGGACGCGATATAGCCTATTGGTGCGTCAAGCCAGACATAGAAATATTTGTCCTCCTCGCCGGGAATCTTGAACCCAAAGTATGGGCCGTCACGGCTGATACACCAGTCTTCTAGTCCCTCGTTTACCCAAGTGAGTATCTGGTTCCTGATCTCAGGTTGAAGTCTCTTGTTGTTTGTCAACCAGTCTCTGAGCCAATCTGTAAAGTCTCCTAATTTGAAGAAGTAGTGTAAACTGTTCTTCCTGATGGGCGTTGCTCCACAGATACTACAGTATGGGTTCACCAAGTCTGTTGTGCTATAAGCCGAGTTACATTTCTCGCAAGCATCACCATACTGGTCCTGTGCCCCACAATTAGGACATGTACCTTTCACATACCTGTCTGGGAGGTACCTTTCACAGTTCTCGCAGTAGGTTAGCTCTATTTCTTTCGTGTATATGTGTCCAGCGTCTTTGAGCCTATTGAATATGAGCTCAGTATAGTACTGGTTCTCGGGACTATTCGTGCTATAGTAGCTCGCATAGTCGATCAGATACTTGTCATAGGTTTCTTTGTGCTCAGTATACCAGCGCCCAATGAACTCCTCAGGGGTTACACCCTCCTTGGCTGCATTGATCTCTATCGGTGTGCCGTGAGTATCTTCTGCGCCACAGTAGAAGGCATCTCTGCCAGTCATCTTAAGATACCGCACATAGATGTCTGTCTGGACGTTCTCCACCATATGCCCTATGTGGACGGGTCCGTTTGCGTAGATTAACGCGGATGTGATTAGGGTTTTCTTATTACTAATGTCTGTCAGTTTTGGTGCCTCCTAAGGTTTGGGTCAACTGGGATGTGCTACAATATAACTCTAAGCCATAAACCAAGGGTTGATTTATTCGACGCGGAATCAACCAAGAATAAACATATAATGTGAGTTCGTTTTACACCCCGAATTGTAAGCCTTCAAGGGATTTTACAAATAAAAACATATGGATATAGTTCCCAGCGACAAACCTCGTAGACTAAACTCTTATCCACGTCACCGACAATGATCACTGATACCTTTGCGTGGAGAAAGGGAGCCAAGCGGCACAGAGTACGGTATGGCGGCTATACTCACATATTCATCAGTCTATTTCATGAGCTGGATGCTCACACAAAACCCCGGCGAGAAATGGGTGGTCCTCATCGCATACCCAGTCTACTATATAGGCGCCCTATACCCCGCGTTTCTTCTAGCAAGCAGAGCGAAACACGCGCATCTTCTGATTGGTCTCAAGTCCGCGGTCTATGGGTGGGCGTTCTCAGGGTTCAGTCTCTGGGTGCTATCAGGAACAACGAGCCTCATCTTCCTCGCTTTGCTGCTCCTCTTCATGCTTCTAGGTGGCTTTACAGGCTCATACATCAGTCTCAAGCGTCAACTTAGACACGAGACTCTGGTTGCCCTTGAGGAATCAACAAATATCCCTGAGACAGATGAATAGGCGGAGAAAGGATTGTACTGGGAAATCGAGTTAACACCAGAAGAAATCGAAGAAACTCTTCAAGCAACATACGATAAGATAATCCACTTCAAGATGGAGACCATGGCTATCCTCACACTGGAAAGCATCAAACCATGGTCATATGTAGGCGGGGAACTGCTCAGAGCAGCCCTAGCCCCAATCATGCCCGCTTTCGGTGAGGGGCTTGGTCTTACCAGTGAGAAAATGCTTCAGGTCTTTGAGAAGCGGGAGAACATTGAACGCTTGATTCAGATGATCGAAGAAAGCCTTCAGAAAGAGGAAGCTGAGCGTAGAGCCAAGAAAAAAGCTGAGAAGGCAGCCAAGGAGGAGCAGAAGAAGCGGGATCAGGCTGTAAAAGATGCTCTCAGAGAAGCCGAGAAGAAAAACAGGAACTCTTTGTTTAAACTTCCATAATATTTAGGTTTCTTTGGACGCTGTAAATTAGAAATATTTAAGCGTCGGGTACCGCGACTGAATATGAAACAGTATGGCAGACCTCAGCAAACCTACAGAGGAAATGCAATTTATTATCGCCACTGACGTAGGAAGCACAACCACAAAAGCCCGTTTCTTCCATAAGAAAGACGGTGAGTGGCGCTTCCTCGTAGCAGGAGAAGCACCCACGACTGTTGAAGCCCCATATGAGGATGTTACCCTTGGGGTTCAGAACGCGGTGCGAGAAGTAGAAGAGCTTACAGGACACAAGCTGCTCGCTCCTGAGGGTGGAATGATCATCCCATATGACGGCGAGAAAGGAGTTGACCTTTACTGTACCACTAGCAGCGCAGGCGGTGGTCTACAGATGATGGTCGCCGGACTCATCAAATCAATGACAGCAGAATCAGCGAACAGGGCGGCTCTAGGAGCAGGCGCTATCGTCATGGACGTAATCGCACGTGACGACGGCAGGCAGAGCTATCAGAAGATCCAGAGGATCAGGAGCCTAAGACCTGACATGATACTGATGGCGGGCGGAACCGATGGAGGAGCCAGCCAGCACGTAATGGAGATCGCTGAGCTAATCAAGGCAGCAGAACCAAAGCCAAGGCTAGGCGCAGCATACGAGCTGCCAATAGTCTACGCTGGAAACAAGTCACTCAGGCCAGAGATCCAGAACCTCATGAAGGAAGGTTTCGCGCTTGAGATGGTAGACAACATCAGGCCCACTCTTGAGCAGGAGAACACAGAGCCAGCTAGGCGTGCCGTACACGAGCTATTCATGGAGCACGTCATGAGCCACGCACCAGGATACACTAAACTGATGAAGTGGACAGACATCGATATCATGCCAACACCAGCCGGTGAGGGTATGGCTATCCAGCTTATCGCCAACACCTTCGACCAGAACGTACTGGGCGTCGGACTAGGCGGAGCAACAACAAACGTATACTCAATCGTTGAGGGCAGGTTCGTCCGTAGCGTATCAGCCAACCTAGGCATGAGCTACAGCGTAACCAACGTCATGAAGGAAGCAGGCATCGACAACATCATGCGCTGGATACCCTTCAACCTCGACAGGGAGGAAATTGCGAGCCGACTCATGAACAAGATGATTAGGCCAACCACAATCCCACAGACACTTGAAGACTTGATTGTTGAGCACAGCGTCGCACGTGAAGCACTAAGACTAGGTCTACAGCACCACAGAACCATCGCTACAAGACTCAAAGGGGTACAGATCGAGCGTACCATCAGCGACATGTTCGAGCAAGCAGTCGAGGACAGCTACGTCAAGATGATGAACATCGACATCTGCGCAGGAACAGGCGGCTTATTGAGCCACGCACCACGCAGAATCCAGAGCATGCTCATCCTAACAGATGCATGGCTAACTGAAGGCATCACAAGGATGATGCAGGACAGCGTCTTCATGATGCCACACCTAGGCGTCGTATCCACGGTATACCGTGATGCAGCTTGGAACATCTTCGACAAGGACTGTCTAGTTCGTCTAGGCACAAGCATCGCAGCATCTGGACAGGCAAAGGTCGGAGAGAAAGTCATGGACATCAAGATCGAGATGCCAAACGGCGAGGTACTTGAAGAATCAATGAAACTCGGAGACCTAAAACTCATCGAGTTAGGTGCAGACGAGGAAGCCAAGGTATTCGTTGAGCCCGCAGCTCAGTACGATGTTGGCGAAGGCCCCGGTAAGGAGCTTGAAGCAACAGTACAGGGAGGCGTAGCAGGCTTACTACTGGACGCCCGTGGAAGACCACTATACTTCCCAGAGGACGACCAGAAACGCAAGGAACTACTAATCAAGTGGTTCAAGGCAACGAAACTATATGACGAAGAAGCACTGGAGGCGCTAATCTAATGGTAGACTTTGAAGAGAAAAAGACTGAAGAAGAAGAGACCGAAGAAGCACACGCATATACGCCTGGGCTAAAGGTCAAGAAAGCCACCATGGTCGAAAAGATGCGGAGACTACCTCTTCTAGGAGAGGTCTTCGTCAAGGAAGGCGACAAGATTGTTCACACCGATATTGTTGCTAGGACTGAGATCAGTGGAGACCCTGAGATCGTAAAAATATCCATGATTCTAGGAATGGAGCCAGAGGATACAGAGAGATATATGACCGTTAAGGTCGGTGACAAAGTTGAGAAAGGTCAACAGGTAGCCTTCTACAAGGCGCTTTTTGGCTTGATCAAGAAAGAGGTCAAGGCACCAGTAACCGGAACCCTTGAGAGCTTCAGCGAGGTCACAGGACAAGCGATCATCAGAGGTGCCCCAATCCCCGTAGAGGTTGACGCATACATCCCCGGAGAAGTAGTCGAGGTAATGCCCAAAGAAGGAGCAATAATCGAGACAAACGCAGCCTTCATCCAAGGAATCTTTGGAATCGGCGGCGAGGTACACGGAGACATCCACATAGTCACACCACAAAACGACCAAGTTTTAGAAGCTGACATGATCACACCAGAGCACAAGGGCAAGATCCTAGTCGGAGGCTGCTTGGTCACACTTGAAGCCTTGAAGAAGGCTGTAGAGATCGGTGTCTCTGCTATCGTCAGCGGCGGAATCCGTCACGACGACTTGACAACATTCACTGGTGAAGAGATCGGCGTAGCCATCACTGGACAGGAAGAGGTAGGAATCACAGTGATCATCACTGAGGGATTCGGAACCATGAACATGAGCCAGAGAACCTTTGACCTACTAAAAGAGTTCGAGGGCTACAGCGCATCCGTAAACGGTACCACACAGATCAGGGCAGGCGTACTGCGTCCAGAGATCATCATCCCACACGATATGGTCGAAGATGAGGAAGGCGAAGGTCTATCACAGGGTATGGTGCCAGGAACCCCAATCAGGATTATCAGGCAGCCCTACTTCGGAGCAATCGGTAAGGTACACAGCCTACCCGTTGAGCTTCAGAGACTAGAGTCTGAGAGCATGGTTCGTGTCGTCAACATCGAGCTTGATGATGGCGAAGTAGTAACTGTGCCAAGGGCAAACGTCGAGATAATCGAGGAGTAATCCTCCCCCCGTTTTTTCTTATATTCTTTGAAAGTTTCTCTTTACAGAATCAATACTGTTTCCAATGACATCTATGTCTGTCATTGTACCGATCCCACTCTCATGACTCCACTTTATGTGATCAATCTCCACCGGTGTGAATCCCATCACCTGTGCTGCAACCGAGTCAGCGGCAACAGGGTCAACACTAGCAATTACTGTATCCATCTTGACAGGTTTTCCGTGGACGGGTCCTTTTCCCTCCATTGCTATGAAACCATCTATGATGGTTACATGTGGGGGTAGTGTCTTGTTGATATCGTGGATTACCTTGTCCATTCCCCGTACATGGTATTGTCCCTTGAACTTGGTTGTGAGCATACCAAACATATTCTTGAGTCCAAGGGTTACCTTGGTGCTCATATGGGTCTTGAGCTTCGCAGCAGAAACAATACCTGATTCTGTTGCGATTTTTGCTACCTTTATCTTCTTTAGTTCCCTACCACCGGGTACTTCGAGCTCAATTTTTTCGTCCACATGGCGCATATTAATGAAAGGTACATCAAGGCGTTCACCTAGTTCACTCATGCCGCTGGCTATCCAAGCCTTGTCAGCGTTTGTAGTCTGGGCATCAGATTCAACGATAATGACTTCTTTTCCAAGTTCTCTAAGCCTGTTAACCAATGCCTCGACTATTATCGGGTCTGTGGTGGCTCCTGTCTCCCAGTTCTTTGTGGTGATAAAATTAACCTTGATCAAAACCCTGTCCCAGTCGGCTAAGGCATCAGCGATTGGTATTACATCTAGGGCTCTGTAGACCGTCTCTAGGCTTCTCTCATCCTTGATTAAGGCTACACGACTCATAGTACCCCCTAGTTGTGGAGGCTTTTAGATGGTTCCTATGTTGCCTGTTTATGGTCTCCACTCGTATAGGTTTCCATTTACATTTACAAGGAGTATGGGTGATTCCGGTGTCTCTGCGGTGAACACTATCTTTCTGTCTATTGCCTTCGCTCTGAACTCAGCGTAATCAAGCTTTTCCGTCTGGTCACCTGAGTATTCCTCAGAGTATTCAGTAAAGACACATCCATTTGCCTCAAGGTCCTCAATAGCCTTGGTTATGTTCCAAACCGTCTCTGCACTAGCATTCAATGAGATTTCCTCGGGTGGCGCCGTTGACATAGAGGCTGGTTTAAACAAGTCATCACCGAAGAGTGACCCTCCGCCCCATGGCCCATTTACGGTAAGCCAGAAAAGACATCCCACAAAGAGAACAATACTTAGCAGTAACACAAGGGTCGCAAGAACGCCAACACGCCCACTCCTGTACCCGTTCGTTCGCATGTATAGACACTTGAATATTTTTTAAAGGGATTTGCGGAGGCTATCTACCTACTCTTGGTATAAACCAGAAGTATAGGGTAGGAGTATAGATTTACCCGTTTTTTACCCATTTCGCATATAAATAGAAGCCCAAAAGACTTGGTTTTACCGAGTGATCCGCGCCCTCAACCCCTTTTATGTGGTCCTTTAACTCATGATCCTCCCGCATGGTTAACGCAACTAAGTCATCAAGACGCATACCATCATCAACAATCTTCTCCGCGAGCCTCATCCAGAGCCTAGTCCGAGAACTAATCCTTTCAAGATACATTTCTGGGTCTTTATATGCTCCAAAATGAGCCACACAAAGGGTTTCAGGGTCGAGTGACCGAATTAAATCAATACTCTCAAGCGCCTGAACCGGGTTGTGAGGCGGGGGGCTCGCAGGCCTAACTGGACCGCCATCTCCAATGGTATGTCCAATAGCGTCCCCAACAAACGCAGTCCTAGAGTCGGGCTCAAAATAACATTGACTGTGGCTGCTGTGTCCCGGTGTCCAATAGACTTCCAAGGTGACTCCATCTAAGTCAATTATCTCATGGTCTCTGGAAGCTTGCACCCTTGATTCTTGTACTCCTCTGATCTCACCATACTCCAGTATCCGTTCACCGAAAAGCCTCTCAGCGGCATCCCTAAGCTTAGAGGGCTCAACCATATGGGCAACGCCTTTCGGGTGACAGTATAGCATTGATTCCGGGTACTCGTTGAGAAGCAGCCAGCTACCGCCAGCGTGATCAAGATGAATATGTGTAGCCAGAACCCAATCAAGGTTCTTTACGCCTAGCTTTCGCATTTCATCTATTACTCCTCTGGTTTGGCTTGTTGGACCCGGGTCAATAACCGCGTTTTTCTCCCCTGTGACAAGGTATGTTCCCAGTATCCCTGTTTTACCGTTTATCGGTGCATCAATCACTGTAATGTTATCAGATAGTCGCTGAGAGGACATTGGCATCAGTGATAACGTGATACAAAATAACAGTATTGAAAAAAGAGAAGTTATTTCTCCAGCATCGAGACCCCGAAAGTCACGATAAAACTCAGGGGTATGCTTACGATTCCGGGGTTAGCCAATGGGAATATGGCTCCTGCGCCCATAATGGTAGGTCCTATCAGGATTAAGCCACATGAACTCAGCAAACCAGTCCAGATGCCTAGTGATACTCCTCTTGCGGTTGTACCCTTCCAGAACAAGACGCTAATCAACGCAGGTAGGTTGGCTGAAGCCGCGATGGCAAACGCCAAACCCACCAAGAACGCGACGTTCATTCCCTTAGCGACTATGCCTAGTATGATGGCCGCGATTCCTACACCTATCGCGGTGATCTTGGTCATTCTCAGCGTCTGTGCATCATCCTGTGTGTTGCCCAGATAAACTGTCCATATATCGTGGCTGATGGCTCCAGCCGCCGCCATGATCAAACCAGAGACCGTTCCAAGTATAGTGGCGAACGCTATACTGGATATCAATCCAAAGAATATCTCTCCTCCGATAAACTCCGCGAGGAGCGGAGCCGAGAGGTTCTGGTTAGTTGGGTCAACTGTCATGAAATGCATTGCACCTAACCCAAGGAACAGCGTCAAAACGTAGAACACACCGATTGCTGCAATAGCGATCACCGTTGAGCGTCTCGCATCAGCTGGAGTGGGTACTGTATAGTATCTGATCAACACATGTGGCAACGCAGCGGTTCCCAGAATAAGGGCCAACGCTAAACTCAGGAAATCCAGTGGATTCGTGAACTTGATGCCTGGGCTAAGGAAGGCACTTCCATCCATTACACCCGAGGGGGTCGTCAACGCCGGGTTATCCAAGATGTTTGCGATAAAACCTACGGGTCCTAGCCCAGTAACCCACAGCACTCCCCCTGTCAATGCAAAAGCTGCTATTAGGAGTAGGAAGCCCTTGATGAACTGGACATAGGTTGTGGAGACCATTCCTGCGGTTGCAACAATTGTGATTACTAGAGCGCCGACTAGAATTACTCCCACCTCATAACTCAATCCCAGTAGTGGCTGGACTATAGAGCCCGCTCCCACAATCTGTGGGATCAAGTAGAACAAACTTACAACCAAGGTGCTTACTGCGCCGGCGAGTCGTACTCCACGATCCTCTAGTCTGAAAAGTAAAGCGTCACAGAAGGTATACTTACCGCACCGCCTCAAGGGCTCAGCGACAATCAACAACGCAACGATCCAGCCAGCTAGGAACCCTATACTATACAGGAAGCCGTCAAACCCGAAGAACGCTATCATACCCGCGATACCTAGGAACGAAGCAGCGGAAAGATAGTCACCAGCGAAAGCGATACCATTAACAAGCCACTTGACGCCTCCACCAGCTACGAAGTAGTGGCTAGCGGTTTTGACTTGTTTGGCTGCCCAGAAGCTGATGCCTAGGGTTATTGCGGTGATGACTAGGAATAATGCTACAGCTATTGGCTGGAATGTGTACTCCATTTAGTTCACCCCCGTCTCCACTTGACCAGCGTACCAGTTGTAATATACGGCGATGACTATCGCGGATATTATGATTAACATCCCACCTACTATGCCGACATTCAATCCAAAAACGCGTGTCATGAGTATGTTCTTGTTGAAAGTGCCTGCGATTGTGAATAGGAAGTAGCCTACAATGTAAACTATGAAGAGTATGAGTCCCATCTTGAAGGTTTTCTTATCCTTCTCTGGGACTGCCATGATGTCTTCTGGTTTTTTTTCTGTCATACAATGCCTCAAAGAGTTTGAATAAAGGCATATATTGTATATATGATAAGAGCTTTTCCCGAAAAAAGTAGGGGAATTAAGCTGCCCCATAATAGATGCTATTAAAGAGGAACTTGAAGGTCGCCCGGTTCTGGTTCCTGAAATGCGGCGGGAAACCAATCATGATAATCACACCATCACCAGCAGGAATCTCAGCAACCGCCGAGTGCCCACGCAGATGCTTCTCACCAAGCACCCAGCCGCTGATCAAAGGATCAGCCTCTGGATACCAAGCCACAGAGTCACCGCTCTTCACGTTAAACACCGGGCTATGAAGGAACATAACAGTCTCCTCACGGCTAAACCCATACCCTACCGGGTGGGTGTTATCTACAAGTACCCTGAGTAGGCTTCCGGGGCAGTAGAACTCTTTATCGTTGAGCCCCTCGAGAGGCAGTTCGGCTTCTGCCCACAGTTCCTTGACGGCGTATTCGTTCGCCCTGTTTAGTGTGACAACTGTTCCACCTGCTTCAAGGAAGGATAATATCTCCCTGTTTCCTGTCTCACCTATTCCCTGCGCGTATTTAGTCTCATATTTTGAAGCGTCCATCCATCTCTGTCCCTTCATGCCATCAATCATAACCTCACGGTTCAGATCAGGCACGATCAAGACATCGATCTCATCATGGAACCCACCTGCCCTGATATCCTCGGGGTACAGGTTCACATAATCGAAACCATACTCATCGAGAACCATCCTAAGCCAGCCCTCATCCGCAAGAGGCATCCAAGGTCTATAGACACCAATCTTGGGTTTCACTATCTCAAAGACTTCATCAATGGACTCCTCTATTCCAATAAACTCTAATCCAAGGCTTTCAGCCAGCTCATCAAGAAGCTTTCCTATCCCGGGCTTTGCCTCGATTACGAATGCACCGGGGCTGATGGTCTCCTCATCAATCTCGATCTCGACTATTGCTCTATAAACAGTGTAGCCTTCGTCAAGAAGTCTGTTCACAGCCTTTGCGGCGTAGTTGGGTGTTGGGTCGAGAACATAGTAATCGCCTTCTCCACTGATGTACCCGGGGTCAATCTCCGGTACATCAATTACCTCAAGGGCAGCGTCAAACTCGCCATTGATTTCGATTACTTCAACGCCAAGTTGTAGACTCAATGTATGTCCTGTAACATCGTAGGGTACTTTTGGAGGCATGTCGGGTGATTCTCTGAGGTCAGGATAAACCTGTTTCTCTAGCAGCGTTTTGGCGAACCCGCCATATGGCTGAGCGTATCTGATGAAATAGCTTCCTGCGGGATACTCCACGCCATCAGCGGTAAATGGCTCCACCGCCTTGTCCACATCAACATCACCCATCCTGAGAACCCAGACAAGCTCCTTAACAGCAGCAGGATCACGCTGCGCAGCAGGAACCACAAACCCATATGGGCCCTTCACTGGGTTCAAGGCTTTTCGTCCCATCTCTACTGTTCCCCTGAGCCACCGTTTCCTGAACTTTGCTGCTGTTTGTAGACACGCCATCGCAGCAGTATACTCATAGTCAACTATGTCTCTGAGGGTCCATCTTCCTCCCTCCCATGGAATAGGGTGATTCCACCGAGCCTCATGAGGCTTGAAACCTTGTCTTCCCTCAAGCTGGTCTTTTCTTAGCTCAATCGGTGACGCAATATCTACTGAAGCCGCCTCAGAGAGAATCCTGATACCACCATGATAGTGCTGATATGCTCTCGCAGGGGTCCAACCGTCAAACACCCAGTGAGTCGCAACGCCACCCTTATTCTCCCGCGCCAACGCATCAGCCATGCTGATACCCATGAAGTTGACTCCACTCTGTAGGATTGGGTCAACATTGGGCTCTATGAATGGAGGCACGTAGAATCTTGGCCCAGTCTGTCCCATCTGGTGTATATCGTAGACTATCTGGGGGTGCCATACATTATGGACTTTGGTTATTGTGTGCTGGGTCTCTTTCAATGTGAACATGTACCAGTCTCTGTTGTTATCGTGCCCTGCGTACTTGTGGTAAACAAAGGGAGGACTGCTGCCCTCATATCTTGTTCCAAGATATTTCTCATACCACTCCACAACCATCCTGTTCCCATCAGGGTTCAAAGAAGGAACAAGCAAAAAGACCACATTATCAAGAATCTCCTTTACCTCAGCTGACTCACTCGTAGCCAACTCATAGACCAAGTCCATGCTCATCTGACTACCACCAACCTCGGTGCTGTGAATACTGCAGCTAATCATACAGACAGTCTTGCCTTTCTCAATCAACTCAGCCACATCTTCATCACTGAGCCCAACCGGGTTACTGAGCTTCCTCTGAATCATCCTAAGCTCATCAAGCCTAGCAAGATTTTCCGGGCTAGAAACCGTAGCTAAAAGGAACGGATTGCCCATCGTGGTCTCACCAAGGTCTTCAACTATAACTCTTGGTGATGCATCCCCTATTTTCTGGAAATATTCAACTATCTCAGGCCAATCAGCCAGTTTTTTATCGGTACCAACAAGAAACCCAAGATGCTCCTTGGGCGATACAATGGACGTCATACCTAAAATTAGATGATTCTAATAGTTAAGATAGACGAATAAACCTAAGAACAGGATGTCGTATAGCTACGGTAATGGATGAAGATAACTGGGAAAACTTGGACGAAGAAGAGGCAGAGGAAGAAGAGGTTATAGAAGAAGCCTCAGAACCAGAAACTACCACGCCCAAAGAACCCACAAGCAACGACTATATGGCTGGAGCAATACTCGCCAACGGCATTATTTGGCTATGGCTTCAATCACTTCAGATGTTCAGTGGATTCACCAGTAGAATAAGTCCAGGCATCCTCGCTGATTTTACAGCAGTAACCATAGTAATCGCTGGGTTCATCTCATCCCAACAAGTAGCAAAAAGAAGCGAACGCAATCAATTGATTGTAGCCCTACGGTCTGCACTATACTCATGGGCTGGGTCATTGTTCATGATGCTCACGTCACCAAATGCATCAATCACTTTTGCCCTGATTCTTTTTGTCTGTCTACTCGCAGGAGGCGTCCTCGGCAGTTATATGTTAATCCAAATGAGGATAAATGAGCGAAAAAGAAAGCTTCAGGCAAGTTCTTAAATCTGCCCTCAATTAGATTACATGCTAATTCGTGAACACCATGTTTTGGGATGAAGAAATCACACCTGAAGAAGAGGAAGAGATCATCGAGTGGATCGCACGTGAGTTCTATAAATATGGTTTAGAGACAGCTGGAATCATGTTCCTTGAAAGTCTGAAACCCATAAGCAGATACGGATCAAGCATGGGTCAAATGTTCGTATCACCTATGCTGCCTATACTGGGTGATAACATGATGATGAAGGGTGATAAGGCGATGCGTGTCTTCGAGAAGGATGAGAATGTTGAGAAACTCATTCAGCGTCTAGAAGATATGGCTGTTAACGGCGTTGAGAATGAGAAGGAAACAAAAGAAGAGCCCAGTAACAAGGAAGATGATGAGGTAGTTACAGAAGAGAAAAAGGGTTGGAGAAGATTCCTACCCTTTTAGAACTTATTGGCTGTCTTCTATATATTGCTTTAAATATGCAAATACTAGGTTAATCCCATAAAATAAGAACAACAGTGATTATTATTAATAGGAATAAATTTAGTCCTTATTCCTGTTTTTTTAATCTCAACTCCACAAAAAAAGCGAGTTAGAGACCAGAAAACATCACAAAATTGGCTAACTTAGAAAAAAGTATTATATATACTAAGTAAGGATACTGAATTAAGTCTATCCT
>JAOZIG010000467.1:0-3044 GCA_026014515.1 Candidatus Bathyarchaeota archaeon
TAGGTGATTATGGTGTTTCTGGGATATAGTGTTTGGTGTCTACTGGTGGGTACTTTGGGAAAAAAATTTTCTTGTGGGAGTTGGTGTGAATTGGTGTTACTTTTGCGTGTTTGTTGTTGGGGGTGTTTTATTTGGGGGGTTGGGTTTGTTTTTGTTGGTGATGTGGTTGGGGTTGAGTGTTGGGGAGGTTGAGGGGCTTGGGTATTATGATTTTATGGCGTATATCGGTGTGCCGTTTTTCAATATCGGTGGTGTACCGAGTCTTGACTTGTTGGCAGAACGTTGTGGGATAGATGAGACATGCCATGTGTTGGATGTGGGGTGTGGTACTGGGGGTAACTCGGCGTATCTCGTGGAGAGTTATGGGTGCAGGGTTACAGGGATAGATATCAGCGAGATAATGATTGCCCGGGCACAGGAGAGGAAAGAGGAGCATCCGCTGGGAGATCGTATGAGGTTTATGACGGGGGATGCGTACGCGCTTGGGTTCCCGGATGAATCCTTTGATGTGGTATTGACAGTGTTTGTGAGCCAGTTTTTGGATATTGAACAGGCGTTCAGTGAGTTTAGCCGGGTTTTGGCGCCGGGTGGTTGTCTGGGAGTGAATGAGATGTATAGGTTGGAGTCTGTGCCCGGGGAGCTTGTTGAGCGTGTTGATGAGGCTGAGCAGGTGTTTAGGGAGTTGACCGAGTTGCCCTTTAGTTTGCGGAGTCCGGAGGTTTGGGAGAGGGGGTTCCGTGACGCTGGGTTTGTGGATGTGGGGGTTGAGGCGTTTGAGTATGCCATGGATGTGCGGGCTGGTTTGGAGATGGTTGAGGATATGGGTGGCTGGTGGAAGATGCTTGGGATGCTTTGGAAGACCTACATGCTGGCTTTGAGGAGCCGGAAGATCAGGGAGAAGTATATGCGGATTGGACGGGGTAAGGATGTTATGCTCAGAGACAAGGAGACCAAGAAGTATTTTGGGTATGTTCTTGGATTAGGTAAAAAGCCCTAGTTCATCGATTTATATTCAATGTATCCCCTCGTCACTACCTGTTAAAACACAGTAAAAGTATAAATAGGACAGGAAAATATCTCAGCATGTATATGCTGCCTAAACCAATGCGTGATCTCGATGCTGAAGAGGCGAAATGGTTCATAGAGTTAGATGAAACTCCAGCAACAAAAGACGAAATAGATCAGGCGCGGAGAAGCATAGACGTTTTCAATAAAATCAAACCTAAAAAGTAGAAATACAATGCCTGATGGTTTTTCGATTGAACAGGTATCATATCAAAGACTATCAAACGAAGCAGATGTATCTCGTTTTAATTGCAGCCAAAATGATTTAAGCGGGGTTAATGAGTTTCTGCATAAAGAAGCAGATAGATACCAACAAGAAAAGATGGGTACAACTTATCTCTTCTATTATAACAATCAGATTATAGCATATGTTACTGTATCAATGACGTGTATAGATTCTAGAGATGCCCCTGACAGAGATATACTAGATTGGTTTGAAAAGAAAAAACCACCAGCCATGCTAGTTGGTCAACTGGGAGTGGATAATAAATGGCGGGGAAGAGGCATCGGTTCTTTTCTATGCGATTGGTGCTATGGTTTAGCAGCAGAGTTCTCAGAGGAAATCGGTTGCAGGTATGTGACTTTGCACACTGAAAAAGAGCTAATCAGTTTCTATGAACGTAATGGATTTAATACAATGAAACCGAACAAGAAAAGCCCAGTCATGGTCAGAAAAATAGTAGATATAAGATGAGACCCTGAAAAGTTACCTCACTAATGGCGTATTTGTATGGTGTTGTGTTGTTTGGTGTGCGGCTAGGGCGATTGCCCAGAATATGTCGTCGTGGGTGTTTTCGGGGTGGTTGAATTGGAGGCGTCCTGTTTTTGTTAGTGTGTAGGTTGGTGTGTTGAGTTGGTTTAGGGTTTCTGGGTCGTAGGGTATGTGGAGTGTGGGGTTTAGTGGTTGGGGGTGGTGTGGTGTGTGGCATCCTTGGGGGCAGTGTCGTTTGGGTTGTGTGGTGTTTATGGTGCCTGTCCAGCCGCATTGGGGGCATGTGGCTTGTCGCATTTGTTCGCGGAGGCTTGTTGCCATGGCTTCTTTGGTTTGTTGGGTGAAGGTTGTGCCTGTTAGGTTTCTGATGCCTGTGTTTTTCATGTCTTCGTGGATGTATTCTCCGACGCCTGTTTTGTCTAGGGCGATGGTTTTGATGGTGTTCCAGTTGGTTTGGAGTCTGTGGATGAAGCCGATTACTGTGGTGTATGGTGTGTCTAGTGGGAATCTGTGGCAGAGTCTGAGGTACTGGTGGTTGTTCAGTCGTTCTATGGCAGCTACTACAGTGTGATCTCTTTTCTTGCCTAGGTCTACGCCTAGGTAGTAGGCTCCTCGTTGTCTTGTGTATGGGTCATGGTATTCGATGTTGTGGTCTGTGCAGTGGGTGATGAGGGTCATGGGTAGCCAGCGGTCTGTGTCTTCTGTCCATTGGCACTGCATTTCTCTTCTCCAGCGTGCTGGGTCGTCTCGTAGCTGGTTTTTGATCATTGTTATGATTTCGGGGGTTAGTGGTCCGTTTGGTGGTAGGGCTTGTGTGTATGGGATGGTGTGTTTGTTGAATTGTTTGTATTTGGTTGTGTGGTATATTTGGTAGAAGACGCTGTCTGTGGTCCATGGTGTGGATTCTGCTAGTAGGTAGCCGTTTGTTGTGTTGAGGGTGAAGAGTACTGCGGTGTAGAGTTCAGTGTCTTCTCTGATGAAGTTCATCTCCATGAGGTATACTGCTTTGGCGGTGTGTCCTCTGATGGTTTCGGGTACTGGTGGTTCGGCTAGGATTGTTGACCCGTTTTTTAGTCTGATCATTGTGCGCATCATGCCCTTGTCTGTGATGATTCTGTTGTAGAGGTCGGGAGTGTGGCGTTTTACTCGGTTTAGGTGGTCGTGGAGGTGTTTGAATGCGATTCGTTTTACTTGGTTAAGTTTGGGTGCGGTTACTAGGATGGTTGAGCCGGGGTATAGTAGTGCTATGTATAGTAGTTTTGCCATG
>JAOZIG010000467.1:3054-3281 GCA_026014515.1 Candidatus Bathyarchaeota archaeon
CCGTTGAAGGTTTTTCCTGTTTGTCTTGCTGCTAGGGTGGCTGTGAAGTGGTTTGTGTCTCGTAGGAATGGGTGTATGTACGGGTATGGTTCGTAGTGGAGCCAGTCTCGGCAGAATTGTACTGGGTCAGTTGGTAGTGTCGGGGAGTTGGTAGCCGAGTTTATTTTCTGCTCTATTTGCTGCTTCTTCTTTTTCAAACGCTTCAATTTCTGCTTCAAGCTGGAATA
>JAOZIG010000264.1 GCA_026014515.1 Candidatus Bathyarchaeota archaeon
CAAGCTCATACAACTGATTCGGGTATGGCTTCATATTGAGGCTCTCAAGCTCCTCACCAGTCAAGATCAGTGTAAGTTTCCGCTGCTCATATGTAGTCTCCTGTGTACCCGGCATAATACCTTGGAAACTCTTTGTCACCTGTACCACCATCTGGTTAATCTCATTGGGAACATCGGGGTTACTCATCATGACCATCGGGGGCTTGCTTCGGACCTCTACGAACTCGATCTGGAATGCTTCACGGTTCTCTGGGTCCTTAATAGCGCGTACTGATTGTACTTTGAGCTTTATTCTGCTGCTTATCATTGTTCACCATGCAGAACACAGCGTAGGGGAAATAAGTATCGGTTACAAGGACCGAAGATACTCGGCTACTAGCCCAGCAATAGACACAGTCTCATAAAGAGACTCCACAGTATCAGAAGCCACAATATCATCCGCACCCGCGTTCCGTAGCTTCTCATTAGCACCCGGAACAGGCAATGCGTGAGTGCATACAGCGGCTACTTTTCCGGCGCCTTGTTCCTTGAGTCCCTGTATGGCTCTCGCCATTGTGCCCCCGCTACTAATAATGTCATCAAATATCACGACATTCTTGCCCTTTAGATCAAGATCCTTAACCACCATCGTGGTCTTGCCCGTGTAACGGTCACGTACCTTCTCAAAGAAAGCGAAGCCCCCGCCCATCACCTTGCTGACACGTTCAACAATATCCCTTCTACCGATATCAGGAGAAAGACTGTAGGCTCCATCGTAGCTGTGTTTCTTCATATAGTCTGCTAGGACGAAGATGGCTGTGAGGTTATGGACCTGCATCTTAAACTTTGGTCTTAACTCCTCTAAGGCATCCTCGCAGTGAACATCAATTATTATAGTATCATCGACACCCACGGACTCAAGCAACCCTAGCACCACATCAAAGCTCAATGATTCTCCTACGAGGAACCGCTTATCCTGCCTTGCATAAGCCATGTAAGGTAGTACAACTATGATGCGTTCTGCTCCTAGGTCCTTTGCTGTTCGCGCCATGAATAAAAGCTGCATTATCTTGCGGTCTGGCTCGGGTGCTGTGGTTTGCACTAGTACAACTGTTTCGCCCTCAACCTCGCTGGGCATCTGGATGTAGCTTTCTCCGTCGGGAAATATGCGGTTATTGATAAAGACAGGTTCCTGCCCAAGCTCTTGGGCGATTGCTTCTCCGAGGATATTCGAGGCGGGTCCCGGAACTATAATCATATTGCTGCATAGTACAGGCTACTTATAGATAAGACTCACGAATTGTAGGGTTATAGAAGGTATAGAATACCGGCTGCTAGAACCGCAGCGCCCCATACATATTTGTTCCACTTGATAATCTTGGCGCCATCAAAAACACCAAAAGGAATCAGGTTGAACAAGGCAAGACTGGCGTTAATACTCGTACCAACAGTAGCAAGAGCCCAAATCATCGGATCACCTGTAAACATTTTAACAACAAGGAACAGTAAGCCTAGCCCGATGTTGGTAGCTGGACCCGCGACACTGATCTTTCCATAATGGTCCCAACTAGCGATGTTACCAATCATTACTGCTCCGGGCGCGATTATCTTGAAGGGAGATATCAGTGAAAGCAGGGTAATCATGATTCCCTGTTGGTTGATCCTGAACTCGGCCCAGTAGCCAAGGCTTTGCGCCATGAATTTGTGTGCTAGCTCATGTAAAAGAAAGGCTGTTCCATAGATTAGTAATGCTGAGATTAAGAACACTGGGCTATTCAGTAGTTGTCTCCAGTATCCAGATAATAGTATGAGCATTATCACAGCTAAGCCTATTCCTAGGTCTCTTAGCTCGTTTTTACCGAATATTCCAAGGGTTCTAGGCTGGCTTTGTGGTGTGTAACTGTATCCTGTTGGTGTAAATCCTGTTGCTCCGGTTGTGCTTCTGCTGAACTGGTAGTTACCTGAACAGTTGTGCATCTCGGGGAGTCTGTGTTCTGAGCAGAAGTATCCTCCGCAGTATTTACATCGGAATGGCATGTACTCGTCTCTGCCACAGTAATCGCATTGGACCATCGATTTTATCGGTCATGGTAACGGTTCCTGACGTATATACCCTATGGAAATCAGGAGAAAAAAAATGAAGAGAGTTGTTTAGCATGGACGATGGTGGTGGTATAAGAGCATCATCAAGAACATTAACAACATTTTAAGCCAGAACATAATGTCCCCCAATTCGTGTTACTAAAACACACAATAACCAGTTACTGTTTCAACGATTTTGGTGACTTGGTAACAGATCTGTTTTAATGAAAAATGGTCTACAGCTTAAAATCAGGACCACGATCAAACAACTCAAGATACATCTCTTTAAAAGCATCAAGGAAAGGCTTGGCATCATCAGTCATCCTCAGTAGGTTCTGACCCTCCTCCTCGAAACGCCTCAAGTATCCCTTGTCTTCAAGGAAACTGATATGCTCCTGACCAATCTTGCTGTTTAGACTGCACCGGTGGATTATGCTTGTGAAGGTTCTAGGGTTCCTGCAATAGGTCAATATCTCCCAGTATATCTCGTACTGAGTCCTTTTCCCCTTCATCCTTCAAGTATCCTGTCCAGTTTTTCCCCAGCTTCATCAGTGATACTGAGTCGAGCATCCCACTTCTCAGTAAACCTACTGATGATAGTAGGAGCATAGAGCCCCAACGCAGCCACCGCTAGTGTACCAGCGAGCCCGAATACCTGACCTATAGCCATCCATTGACCCAACGGATAGTCCCCTGTGACCAATGCCTGTATCTGGGGCACCGCAGTCAATAGAAGGAAGCCTCCAACTATTCTTCCCAGCCATCCCATTTGTACTATTTTTGGCTGATTTTCACGGTAGAAGGCAAGGCTTTGGACTATTACGTTGATTATCGCCTCGTCGTCTTCCGGGGATATGTTGTCTAGCTCGGTGACGATATCATCGTGGTCACTCATGAGTTCTGCGCTTCTTGTAATCCAAGTGATTGCTACCACGAAACCCGCTACTGTGAGTATCAGGTAGGGTATCATCATTACGTCGATTACACCGTCAACCAGTAAGGGTATGATTTTGGGCATACTGAACGCTACTGTGAATGCGATTGTGAATGCTGCTCCTATGAAGTTGGTTATTATGAGCCCTTTGAAGCTCTGCATCTCAAGTTTGATGCGGTTTAGAGTTGTTTGTTCCATTCTTATTACCTCTTGATATCAACTGGCAGTAT
>JAOZIG010000149.1 GCA_026014515.1 Candidatus Bathyarchaeota archaeon
ATGTGACAGTAGAGATAACTAAACAAGGCATTGTCTCAAAACAATGCCCTTAGTGCACATGAGAAAGCTTACTTAATACTGCTGTAATCTAAAAGCTCTTGAGTACTGTTAGCTGTACAAACGATTACCGTTTACTTGTTGTGTTATCAGTCTACTTGGTCGCACTGGTAGTGCTCCCCTGATTCTTAGTGTTCTTGTTCTTTCCATAATGGGGGCAATAGGGCGGTCGAGGCCAGTATCCATGCGGCTTTGAGGCGAAACGGCGGATTTTCCGAGAACAGCACAACACAGTTACACTATGAGAGGTGGAGGCTATATGCCTTTGCCTCTTTTTTTTCTTCTCGACAACATGAGTATCGGCAATGCCGCTGGTCTCAATACGGAGAGGAGAAAGAGCTATGGGTAACAGTGTCTATGAGATGGTGACCAACAGGATTATTGAACTGCTTGAGGAGGGGACGGTGCCATGGCAGAAGCCTTGGCGATCAAGTGAAGGCCCACGAAACCTAATCAGCAAGAAGCCGTACAGAGGAATCAATTCTATATTGCTTAACTGCTCACCATTTGAATCAGATTTTTATCTCACATATAACCAGGCTAAAGAGAGAGGAGGGCAGGTACGGAAGGGTGAGAAGTCGACCATCATATGTTTCTGGAAGTGGATTGATCGGAAGGATAGCGATGATCAGGAGACTACTGACCCTCCTACAGGTAAAGTGCCGTTGTTAAGGTATTATCTAGTGTTTAATGTGGATCAAGTAGACGGTATTGACCCACCAGAAGAGAAAAGGGTATCAAATCCATTTACACCAATAGAGCAAGCAGAACAGATCATAAGAAACATGCCCCAGAGGCCAGACATTAAACATGCTGGCAATCACGCATACTACCTACCTTTCACTGATCAAGTAAAACTACCTCCTAAAGAAGCCTTCAAGACTCCAGCTGATTACTACAAACCGTGCTTTCACGAGTTGGGCCACAGCACCGGCCATGCCAATAGGGTTGGGCGCAAGGGCATTACAGAGCCGACTTATTTCGGTACACATTGTTATTCTCACGAAGAATTAGTAGCCGAGTTTACTGCCTCTATGTTGTGTGGAGTGGCAGGTATTGATCAATCAACTATCGAGAACAGCGCGGCCTATATCCAAAGTTGGCTCAAGGTTTTGAGGAAAGACAAGAAGATCTTGGTACATGCAGCAGCACAAGCTCAAAAGAGTGCAGACTTTATCTTAGGAAAGGAGGTAAACAGCAAGGCAGAAGGACAGGGACAGTCATAACCTCCAATCAATAACACCCACCTTTAGCCACTTCAGTCGTGGCCACTTCAACCAGAGCAACTCCCGTTATTAACAAGTGTAGCCAAGAGCTACGAATCAAATTAACGAGGAGACTCTCAATGAAAAACACAGAACAAAACATTACGGCTATAAGACCAATACCTGGATACGAAGGACTGTATTCAGCAACATCTGATGGAAGGATATACAGACATGCGAGAAAGGGGAGTAAGCCAGGATTTCTAAAGTTGAGAACCAGCACAGTGTATATGCGTGTACCGCTATGGAAAGATGGAACTATTACTCACTACTATGTCCATCGTCTTGTTGCTGCTGCATTCCTGCCTAACCCAGAGAACAAGCCCCAAGTAAATCATAAGAACTGTTGTAAGCATGACAACTGCTTGGAGAACCTTGAATGGGTTACGCGACGAGAGAACTGGAACCATGCAAGAGACAACGGCTCGTACAGAGGGGTGATGCTTGAAGATGATGAAACCCTGGAGCTGTACGAACTTTACTGCAGTGGTCACTACACGTATCAGCAGCTAGCGACAATTTTCAATGTCAGTCTGAGCAGTGTAAGCAGGCACATCAAGAAGCACAGAGATTTAAGGGCTGCAGCATAAGGTTGTAAGTCAATGAGCGATCACTAGGGAAGGTCAACGTCATCATGCGTTGGCCTTTTTTGCGTTATGGAGGAAGTTATGACTCTTATCAATTCGACTATCAGAACCCTCAGCATGGACGACGCAAGCCAATATGGATACGTCCATCAACAACATCAGAACTGCATCAGCTACAGGTTAACAAAAGGCGTGGTTCTGTATGTCCTGACTATCAACAGTCAACAGAATTACATCAGCTTCGACGCTTACATGGGACAGGAGCAGCTCGATAGCATTTTTCTGCAAGGTCGGGGCATTAGTGAGATGGTCTGTAATGACTGGCAAACATTGACGCTGATCGACTTAACCTCACGGCTGATCCAACTCTTCGAATAGCATCAATCCTATATATCGGAACAACCTCAATTAACGAAGGCGGTGAGCAGGCCCTGCAGGGTGGCTCCCGCCTTTCTTGCGTCTAAGGAGCTAACACAATGACCACCAATACGAGCAAACCGAAGAGCATCAGGCTCAAGGTAATTAAGCCTGTCTATGAAACCCTAACCATCAAAGAGCCGTTACCTGACTACCTGGCCCGTACCAGAAAGATTAGATCCTCCAACGATGTTTATGACCTGTTCCGTTACCTCGCTCAAGAGACGAAGGAACATTTCGTGGTCCTGCATTTAGACACGAAGAACAAAATAATGTGCGTGGATCAGGTGTCAGTTGGATCGTTAAGCGCTTCAATTGTACATCCAAGGGAAGTATTCAAATCATGTATGTTGTCAAGCTGTGCAGGATTGATTCTGTTGCACAATCACCCGTCAGGAGACCCTTCACCCAGCAAAGAAGATACGGAGATAACGAACAGGCTTAAAGAAGGTGCTGACCTGCTTGGTATCAGACTTCTGGATCACGTTGTTATCGGCGATGGTTCTTATGTTTCCTATGCAGACGGGGGGCTGATATGAGCGTCTATAAGCGTGGAAAATATTTCTACATGAACTTTACTGTTAACGGTGTCCGAGTCTTTAAGTCAACGAAATGTACCACCAAGAGAGAAGCCAAAGCTGTCGCTGCTGCTGAACGTCAGAAGGTTCTCAGGCAATCGAAGTTAACACCCCAGGAAAGGAATGCTGGAACATTCCTCGCTGATGCTATCGAGCAAACCTACGAGGCCAAATGGAAATACGGGAAAGATAGCCAGAGATCCGTGAGGCGGGCTCAGAACCTTATGGATATCATTGGTAACGTAAAGCTTTCAGACATCAACGACAGCAACGTAACCAAGCTCACTAAACACCTCGAAGCAA
>JAOZIG010000076.1:0-2944 GCA_026014515.1 Candidatus Bathyarchaeota archaeon
ACGGGAAGAGATCGAGAAATAAGCCTCATTGTTTTATAGTGGACTGAAAATCCATGTATTGGGATGAAATCAGAGACGGTCAAGCGTGATATTTCCAGACGAAACCAAGCCATCCTATACCTACTAGGCTTCATAATCCTAGTCTATTTCGCGTTAATCTCGTCTGATAACCTGTTTCAAGGCATCTGTCTGCTCCTGTGCTACATTCCATTGTTCCTGTTTGCAAGGTATCTACGACGCTATGGTGGAATGGGGTGGCAATGGCCGGCATAGGGGAGGGGGGGGGGTACCCCCTGAACAGGTTGGAAGCGTCTTATTTTACAAAAACCAGCCCCAGAACAGCCCAGATCAGGCCTCAAATAGTGTAAAAAAGCGTATCAGTCACGGAGAAAAGTGTACACATAACCGGGGTTATGCGACTACTTCTCCGAGGGCTTCAAGCATCTCAGAGATATACTCGTCTGGAATCCACCCCATGTTACCGATCCTGAATGTCTGCTCCTTCAAAGCACCATAACCTTGGGCAAGCTCAAAGTCTTTCCCACGCATCGCCTTATAGACATCTGGACCACTCATTCCCTCTGGCGCAGCGATACAGCTTACAGTGGGGCTCTCATAGCCCTTATGAGGATAAGTGTCCATTCCATGCTTCTTGATGCCTTCCCTGATAGCCGTATTACGACGCTTGTAGAGATCAAAGTACTTGTACTTACCACCCATCTCATCAACCATCGTCAAGGCGGTGTTCAGTCCAGCGATCTGGGAGATAGTGCTGGTCATGGGTGTACCCTTGCCTCCAGCATGGTTTTTCTCCCAGACCATCAAGTCAAAGTACCAGCCCTTGTTGGTCATCTCCTTGGAGATATCCAGCACGCGTTTGCTCACTGAACCGATTCCGATACCCGGTGGTACACCAAAGCATTTCTGGCTACTGCTGAAACAGATATCGATGCCCCACTCATCTACCTTAAGCTCAGTACCACCCATACTGCTAACACCATCCACGAAAACCAGTTTACCATGCTCTCTGCAAACCTCGGTAAGCTTAGGCAAGTCATTGATTAGCCCTGTGCTTGTCTCGTTATGAGTGATAGCCACCGCCTCAATATCCGGCGCAGCGGCTAAGGCTTGCTCAATCATCTCTGGGTGAACAGGCTCACCAAGCTCGGTTGTAATCCTCACCACTTCACGTCCATTGGCTACACCGACCTCTGCAAATCGTTGACCAAAGCTACCGTTTACACAGACCAGCATCTTCTTCCTGACACAGTTAAGGACTGATGCCTCCATGAATCCGGTGCCTGTGCTGCTGAAGAGGTAGATACTATTCTCTGTCTCGAGGAACCTTTGGAGTTGCTCAACGGTCTCGTAGTGAATCTTGGTATACTCCTTACTTCTGTGGCTCACCATCTGCATGCCCATGGTCTCAAGTACCTCTGGGTAGCATGCCACGGGTCCAACTGTAAATAGCTTCATGATTAGGAGTCTATGCGTTGAAGATAAAAACCTGTACCCTACAGTATTCTTATGGCATCTGACAGATTCGAGGACGATGAGGCAGTACAGGCAATAATGAGTATTCTACGCGAAGCCGGAGAACCAGTATCCACACGCGAGGTAGGCGAAGCTATGCAGAAACGCCAACTACGGTGCCCAGACACCACAATAGTCTTCCTGAACAGGTTAAGAAAACGAGAACTCATCCACGGTGAACGAAGTAAAGAAAAACGTGGCTGGGTCTGGTGGATCTAGATCCAAGTAAACGTCCTTTCACATTTCTCAAGAAGCTCGATGAACCCATCATAGCCAATTGCCCGTATCTCGTCCCTTGGGCTATCAAACTCTGTCTCAAAGGTATACAGTTTAGCGAACTCAAGCTCCTTCAATACATCACCCCTGCTCAGGTGGTGTGTGCCTCTTCCCATGAACAGTATGTGTATCTCTGAGCCGTCCCTGTGAAGCTCGTTGGCTAGTTTGAAGGCGGTCTCGGCGTGGGCTCTGCTGATCAAGATTATAGTGTTCATCGTGGGTCTCCTAGAAGCTTGTTATTATGGTGCATTGTCTTGCCATCTCCGCTAACTCATCCGCATCAATCACGGTGATATCAATACCGGGTTCAAGATCACCAAGGGTTAATTCGCGTTCAAAGAGGGATTCCTCAAGCACATAGACCCCCGCCATATCAGAGACCACCATCAAGTAGTCCTTGAGGTTATTCTTGTAGAGACTATCAGGGAGAAGAATCTCCACACCGTTATCCACGAAGACCATTACAGGCATGTAATCCATCCCCATCATGGCTGCGCTGAGCCTGAGCCCCTCCTCTACCCTGCTCCCCGGTATGAGCCTTTTCCGCATAATCAACATAGTGTCGCCCATCGCAGTCACCCTAGGAACAGTGTCCTCTCCTTTTCCTCTATGAGCATCACCATCTCCGCCATGCTGGTCATCCGTGCTCCGGATATCAGGTCTTTTTCCTCGATTCCCATGAATCTGCATGTGGTTTGGCATGCAAGCATCTCTACGTCTAGCTCTGTGAGCATGGGGTACTGGGTTAGGAGTTTGACTGATTCCTCGTTGAAGAAGATGACAACTTCGTGTCCTCTGTCTTTGGCTGCTCTCACCATGCCCATTAGGTGTACCAGTATTCTTGGGCTTGATACCGCGAATAATATGTTCAAACTAACAACTAGGCGGGGTCTGGGGCTAAATATTTTCCCTGTTCCACAACTTAGAACAAATAACTCGGGGTGTTCAATTCCCTAGGATTATATCAATTCACATAGTAGCGTTATTTGAAAAGAGATGAGACTACCAATAATGCAAGTTAGCCTTGATACCCGTAAACTCACCAGCTTCGCCCTAGTCGCCTTCATACTGGGTGGAGCCCTTGGGGGTGTACTCTGGAACATGGGCGGAGTATACGTTCCCAACAGTAACCTTG
>JAOZIG010000076.1:2954-3204 GCA_026014515.1 Candidatus Bathyarchaeota archaeon
ATGAACCGCTTCACAAGCTATGATGAACTGAAAGAATACCTGACAGAATACAGCTCAGGATATGGCGATGTTTATGTTCGTGGCTTTGGCTTCAGCGATATTTTGATGGCTCCTATGGCATCTGATGGCGCAAAAGTATTTTATGAAGACACTGCCTCAATCGCCAGTCAAGCCGCTGGCTCAAACGATTACTCAGGCACAAACATCCAAGTCGAAGGAGTAGACGAGGCTGATGTCGTAAAGACTGATG
>JAOZIG010000326.1 GCA_026014515.1 Candidatus Bathyarchaeota archaeon
TGAAGTGTTATTCAATTTTATATATATCATTTCTATCAGGTAGTATACTTTCTAATTCGTTATTAGTTATACACACCATGAGTAACATAGTAACCTTATTTTCTAGAATCTCTTTTTATTATACTGCGGGAAATTTAATATTATCTTGTTTTTCAGGGTTCCCAGGTAGCTATTTTTTTTTGTCCATATGGACTGGATGTTTCTCTACTAGTTCGCCTTGTTTTTCTAGCCAGCACTCCAGACAGAGTGGACCATAACGAGGAGTATTCACCACAACCGATTGATCGTCTATCTCCTTGTTGCATATGCTGCAAAATCGTTCCTTGGCTTTGAGTACTTGTATGACTTTTGGGTTCTCGCGTAGGTAGTTTTCGATTAGCCTGCTTTTTGAGACATCGTTTTCGTCAGATAATGCAACTAGTGTCTGGTTTAGCTCGTCTGATATTGAGATGGATATCTTTTTTACCATTGCTCAATCATGATTGGTAGGAAATAGGTAGTATATAAGTAGTATGTATTAACAGTGACCGAGCATATGCTCGGCTTCCCTGCTACGCTTAAACACGATATAATCCTTGTACCCAAGAGCCTCCGCCTTGGTCTGACGACCATTCGCTGTCTGTACAATCATATCGTAGATGCGCTGACCGACGCTGTTGAGGCTCTCACTGCCATCGAGAATGGTTCCTGCGTTGATATCCATGTTATCAGTCATCATCTCATAGGTCTCAGGGTTACCAGTGATCTTGATTACCGGTGCAATCGCGTGACCGGTGGTGCTGCCTCTGCCACTCGTGAAACAGACAACCTGAGCACCAGACGCGACCATGTGGGTTACGCTTGGTACGTCCCAGCCGGGTCCATCCATCAGATAGAGTCCTGACTTGGTTGGTTTGTCGAATCGCTCCCAGTCGTTAAACAATACTCCTTGGATGGGCTTGGTGCCTCCTTTGCGTACCGCGCCTAGGCTCTTCTCCTCGATTGTAGTCAATCCACCGTCGATGTTCCCTTTGCTCATCCATCTGCTGTCAACACCCATGGCTTTGAGGCGAGCCTCCTGAGTCTCAATGATCTCATAGATGGCATCAGCGACATCCTTGTTAACGGCTCTTCTAGCCAAGACCTGCTGAGTTCCACTCATCTCCTGAGTCTCACCGAACATGACGCTACCGCCCTCCTCGATGAGTTTGTCCGCTGCTACACCGACTGCTGGGTTGGCTGCTAAGCCGCTTGTGGCGTCGCTTCCACCGCATTCTACGGCTAGGGTGAGTTTGTTGATGGGGAAGGGCTCTCTTTGTAGTTCGGCTAGTTCTTGTTTCATTTTTTGGAGTATTCTTACTCCTTGCTCGTGGGTCTTGAGGGTGCCGCCTTCCTTCTGGATGGTGATGTTGTAGACTGGTTTACCGCTGGGCTCTATCAGGTCCATGAGTATCTCGCCTGTCAGGGTCTCACAGCCAAGTCCGACGATGAGTACCCCAGCTACGTTTGGGTTCAAAGCTGTCCCAGCGAGGTTATGAACCAGCATACTGTCGTTTCCACAGCCATATGTCTGGGTTACTGCTACTGCGCCTTCTACCTGCTCAGCGATCTTTTTCGCTGGTTCATAGCTGCAGTCGATTGGAGCTAGAACCAGTAGATGGTTTCTGATTCCCACCTGTCCGTCTGGGCGCTCGTATCCCATAAACTCGGTCATGATGTTATCCCCCTTACCTCTTCGCCTGCTGTGTTTAGCCGGGCGCTGTTGACGTTATGGGTGTGAACCCATTCCCCTACTTTGATGGGTTTGGACGCGACACCGATAACCTCCCCGTACTTGATGATAGCTTCATCAGTAGCTAGGGGCTTGAGTGCGATCTTGTGCCCGAAAATGATCTTCTCGACGGGTTTGGTCTCCAATATTATCTTCCCGTCTGGGCTTAGTACTTCCAGTTTCTCTCCAGCCTCAACGATGTCTGTGGTGGTTGCCACGTTATCAATTGCATCGATCTGGATGGCTTTTTTCGACATGTTACAGAATAGGGGCATACGAGATTATTAAATGACATGAAGAAGGGGCTAGGATAATATGTTGGAGGGGATGCAACTGGTCCCATCAGGGATAACGGTAACCTTGCTGCCTACACCATGATGATTCTCCAGTTCCTCAATTACCTCGTCCCATTTCCTAATCCACATAACCTGCTCAGGGTCATAACGCATCATGAAACTCTTCAACGGATAATCACCGAAGATAATCATCCTTGCTCCACGAGCCAACTTACCCACAACAGGGTTCCAGAGACATGCTCCTACTTCTTTGCCGTGTCTGTTGAATAGCCAGTGGTTTATGTCGCCGTTGGGGTCATCGTTGAACATCACGATGGTTCCATCCTGCTTGACGCTGTTGTATAGAGGCCATCTACTCAGATAAGGCTCGTTTTCACGCATATATGCTCCAGCTACTGCGATGTCTGCTACTGGGTTGTCGATGGTGTGCCATTTCTTTGTGCCCTTTGATGCCCTGCGTTGTGTCTCAACAAAGTCACCAGCATATAGCTCAATGGGATCTCTTTGCAGGTTAAGCACAGTGTCGATCTTGTAGTCCAGTCCCGCCATGCGTGCTGTTTCCTCCATATCGAGTCTCATCCTATTGGTATCGTTGCAGAGGTATCCTGTGGTTTTGCATGGTGTGAGTCCTGGTCCGAATCCGCCTACGTCCCCATGGTTGTATTTGATGGTCTTCATTCCGGCTACTCCTGGGCTGATCATCTTACCTCCGCCGCTGTACCCGGTGAGTCTGTGGAATAGGACTGTGCCTATGCCTATTTTGAGGTCGCATGCCATGACTTCGCTGTTTATGTAGACTGGTGTACCGTAGCTGGTTTCCCCCAGATAGTCAAGCATATCGTATGGGTTATGGTTGTAAACCTGATACTCAGATACAATATCATCACCCAGCTTCTTTGCGAAATCCATTCTTCCATATGTTCCGTGGGTTCCCGGGGAGATGATGAACCTGATGTTGTCTTTTTGTACTCCTGCTTTGTGTAGCGTCTCTAGTATGTGTGGCGCGTACTGGTGTGTTTTTGTGGGGCGTGTCATGTCATCAAAGATGATTACGACTTCCTCTGCCTTCTCGGCTAGCTTCTCAAGGGGCTTCTGTCCATAGGGATTGTGTATGACTGCCTTGATCTGTTCAGGGGTTAAT
>JAOZIG010000248.1 GCA_026014515.1 Candidatus Bathyarchaeota archaeon
GAGTACGTGCCCAGTAACGAGGTTTCATTATCAGAAATTGAAGCAGGATTCCCCAACATCCATGATACGCTTGACCAACCCTACGCTGAGCTTGTTGAAGCATACAGACATACTGAGTATATGTTGGGGTTAGCTTATGAGATGGATTGGCTTGTCTTCGAGTTGAACCAGTTCAGCGACCTGAAGAACGTAGAGTACATACAGTACACCAAGGCGAGACCCATCTGGATTGAACAGGTATTACCAAGATACGGTGCATCAAATGGGTTCACAGGTGACTTGGCGAACAGACAACTCTACGACCAGATAAAACAAGACTTCACCACAATACTAGATGCACACATAGGGAAGGAGACAGAGAAACAGGAAGAAGCAGAGGAGACCATGAGAAGAGTCGCGGAGGAGGATTTAACCGCCTATTATATCCCTGAGATGTACGGGGTTCCAGTAGTCGAGTCTCTCTTCCCAGATGAGGAGCTTGAAGATCCCATGTTATCAGTAATCTACTGGCTCTACACTCCCGAGACACTAGAGGAGTATGGGTTAGAGGAATACATTGACGCGTGGAATGCCTTCTACGAGGAAGAAGAAGCTGAGAGACATCAAGAGGAACACGCGGCACTTGTTCAACAGTCAATAATGGATGGAGTTGATTACCTCAACCCAGCAAGCGATGGTAGATATTATTCGCTGGAAAGCTCACCTAACCCAGCGTTCTGGCTAGAACAGTCAATAGCTGATGGCATTGACTACTTCAACAGGAACCCTGATGGATCATATCCACCCTACACGGGTGACGGGACGCTTCCCGATGATTTGGAGCATAACTATCAGGGTGACTCCTATACGCTTGAGCCAGCGGAGTTCCAGCAAAGAATAGGACAGGAGAGATTCAACCAGTTGGACCTCGGAGAGGTGAGTAACGTCTTCTACAATGAGGGCTACGGTTACTCAGAGTATTTTATTGACTCAGAGAAGTCAGGTAAGATACTTGGTATCTTCCCAGTTACATTCTATATTCAGACAACGGTTGATGGGGAAAGCTACGAGGTACTGAACTCCAATGAGCCGTGGTGGGCTTTCCTCGTCTTTTAACCTACTATATTGTTCTGAGTACTATGATGGTGTTTGTCTTCTCGACGCCCGGTATCTTGCGTATGTCCTCGATGACCTTGTTGATGCTCTCGATGTTGCTGCCGTTGGAGACCATCACGATATCATACTCGCCCGTAACCTCGTAGATGCGTTCAACGCCATCAAGGGTGTTCACCTTCTTACTGACCTCAAACGTGGGTATGCCGGGCTCAACTGCGATCATGGTGAGTGCCCTTACGCCGTGACTGATGGATCGCTCGATGGTGAACCGCTTTATCACGTTATCAGCCACTAGGCTCTGGATGCGGTTCCGTA
Organism: Candidatus Bathyarchaeota archaeon; assembly: GCA_026014515.1. Taxonomy (GTDB): domain Archaea; phylum Thermoproteota; class Bathyarchaeia; order TCS64; family TCS64; genus RBG-16-57-9. The sequence continues at coordinate 1,411 of JAOZIG010000248.1, forward strand.
CCGCGCCCTCGCTGAGTCCTACACTGTTGCCTATTTCGACGTAGGTCATTCTTGAGTTCTCCTCAAGGAGCGCCATGATCTTGTTGTCTATCTCGTCAACCATAGTAAGGAAAACGCAATACAGAAATAAGAACACTACGAAAAACGAAGTATCACGGTTTTGGTTTACCGCATTCCCCACAGAACTTGAAGTTATCAGGGTTGGCTTTCCCACACTCCGTACAATACCATTCATGGGGAGTCATTACTGGCTCAGGGGGCGGTGGGGTGTAGACTGGTTCTGGTGTTGGTTGAGGCGTATACGTAGGCGGGGGTTCAGGTGGTTTGTCAAACTGCGCCATCACAGCATCATAATCATCAGCTATTTCAAGACTTTTCTCCCAGTTGCTCACCACGCGTAGCGCGTAGAGGCTTACGATGTCGATTACGCCGAAAAAGGCGCTGATCTCATAAGTCTCATTCATAACCCCTCGATAGACTAAGTAAGCTAGGTACAGGCTTCGGAGGAAGCCATACGCAATATAGTATTTTCTGGCGAAGGGGTTCTCTGTGATAAAGCCTCCAATGACGATGATGGAGCTTGCAAAGAAGATGATCCAGGGCACCCCAATCATAATCACGTTAATGCTGAAGTCTCCGTGTAGTAACGCCCTTATCATCCACTGACTGGCGTAGAGTAGGAACGCGGAGCCTAGTAACCAAATAACCTCGTGTACAATTAGCAAGTAGCGTGTGATTTGTCTCAATGAGACACCAGTGAATATTGGGTTTTTTTATTGAAATATTTTTGGAGTGTGGCACCGTTGGTTTCTTAAGATTATATTCTAGGTATTTGTCATGAACCTGCGTAGACTGGTGGTCAGCGTACTGGTTTTGGCTGTGGTCTCGACTGGTGCCTACTTGTACATCACTACTCCGAGGTACGCCAACGAGGAATACCATGCTGGAGACCTGCTAATCACTGATGTCTACGAACTAACAGACACCAAACTGACCATCGATGGAAGCCTCTTAATCAAGGGCGAGGGAAAACTCATCGCCAAGAACAGCATGCTCAAGTTCAACCAAGAGAGCAACAGCCAGTACAGGATAGAGGTGGGTGACTGGGGCTCAGATGAGAGCCCAGAGTTCTACCTTGAGAATACTATCATCAATACTAACGGGAAATGGATGTACGTCTCATACGCAGGGGCAACAAAAGTCACTATAATCGACTGCGATAATGGTAATATTCCGTGGCACTCAGCGGGCTCAAACGTGGACATTACCCTGAAGAACACGGATATCGGATTAACCTCAGCTGATAACGTGACCATCAGAGCCGAGAACTGTAAGCTATTCTTCGAGTTCGTGCTCAAGAACTGTAACGGAACCTATGCGCTGCCCAAGGGGAAAGTGGATGAGCTTAACTTTGTGTTTGATATGGGAAGAGAGAAATTGCAGGTTGAGACCAAGGGTTGTAGTTTTAGGGACTGGGGAGTAACCCTAGACCATCATACAAACATAACATACCGTGACACCGAGATAACCATCGGAATGAACGCAGGCACAAGCCCCACAGTCAAGACCAAATACGTTGAAGTAACGGGACTCAAAGCCAAGACGTTCAGTGATTTCACTGTAGACTATGATACAAATCACTTGAGGCTCATTGATACCAAGGTTTGGAGCTGGTATCCACAGGCGTTCAACGGGGTTACTGTGGATATTACTGACGCTGATCTTGCTGATGTACAGTGGAACAGCAATAACAGTACT